>JBOGDX010000054.1:0-10494 GCA_050743225.1 Actinomycetes bacterium
GGGGGTGCAGCCGGGCTCCGGAGGGGAAGGGTCAGCCCCCGAGCAGGTGCCGCATCGCCCGCGCGACGAAGTCGTTGCGCATCTCCGCCGTGGTCAGGCCCTCGCCGCCGAAGCCGGTGTAGACCGTGTCCTCGGTGGTCACCCCGGCGCCCTCGTCGAACGCCTTCTGCGAACGCGTCCAGTCGTTGTTGTTCGGGTCCGAGCCCGCCGGGGCGCCGGACACCGTCCAGCCACCCAGGTCGGTCTCGAAGGACGTCTCCTGGGGCTGGCCTCCGCCGACCGTCACCGCCGCGTCGTCCAGGAAGACACCGAGCCCCTGGGTGCCCCAGTCGCTGATGTAGGAGATCGACACCTCGACCTGCTTGCCGGCGTACGGGGTGAGGTCGACCGACCACTCCTGCCAGCCGTTCGAGCTGCCGGTCGCCGCGTGCCACGCGCCGGTCGTTCCAGCCGGCTCGCAGGCGTCGCCCTGGTAGTGCGAGAGGAACGGGTGCAGCTCGATCCACCCTGACGCGCAGCTCTCGCCCGTGCCCTGGCCGGTGTGGTTGTTGGCGTCCGGCAGCGTGGTCCAGTCGTCCTGACCGACCGTGTGCGCCTCGACCACCAGGTAGTCCCAGTCGGCCTCGGTGCTGTACGACGCCTGGAAGGTCAGGTTTCCGGTGGCGGCGCCGGTCAGGTCGACCGTGCGCGACAGCCGCTTGTAGCTGATGTCGTCACGGTCGCTGAACAGGTACCAGTCACCGGTGAACGGGTCGAACGGTGCCGCGCCTGGTCGCTCCCACTGGATCGGCGCCGCGCTCTCGAACTGCGGGAAGTCGGCCGGTGGCAGGAAGCTCGACGCCGTGAGGAACGACGCGGTGTGGTCCTGGTTGTCGGCCGAGTCGCCATCGTTGAACGTGCCGGCGAAGCCGTCGAACGCGCCCCCGGTGCCGTTGACCGGGAACGGGTTACCGTCCGGGTCGCTGCCGCCACCACTGACGTACTCGTAGGCCCCCAGCCAGTACTGGCTGAAGTCGTTGAGCAGCGGCAGGCACGGGTACGCGCGCACCGTGCACTCGCCCTGCGCCTCCTCGAACGGGTTGTAGAAGTAGACGCCGTTGGCCGCCGACGCGAAGGCCGCGTTCTTTCCTGTGTAGAGCAGCTTGCCGCCCTCGTTGAGGTAGTCGCGCACGGTCAGCTCCAGGTCGAGCGCGAGCTCGGCCGCGGTGCCGCCGGGCTGACCCGCCTCGCGAGTGATGATGTCGTCGCCGGTCTCCCAGACGACGGCGTCGTAGTGAGACAGGACGCCCAGGTGGTGTGGAGCCGTGCGGGCATTGGCGTCCACGTCGTAGACGTCCACGCTGTGGCCGGCGGCCTCCACCGCCGCTGCGTAGTCGTCGGCGTACTTCGCGCTCGGCACCCCTTGGACCGGGCTGAGTCCGGTGACGTCCTCGGCGGCCAGGACCAGCACGTCGCCACCGATGTCGGAGGCCACCGAGTAGGTGAAGTGCTCGCTCTCAGACGGGCCCTGGCCGCGGTTCACGCCGGTGAACCAGACCTCGACCTCGTCCCCCGGGGCGGTGCCTTTCACCGTGCCGCGGAACTCGCCGTAGTAGTCGTCGTGCGTGTCGCCGTAGCGCTCGCCGCCGGCCCACTCGGACAGCCTCGCGCTCACCGCACGGCCACCGTTGACCGCGTAGTTGAGCCGCAGGTCGGTCAGCGAGCGCTTCGCCGTGACCGCCACCGGCTGGGTGGTGCCGTGCGAGACCGTGAACGGGTCGGCGACCAGGTCCGCGGCGTCCAGGCCGACCGACGAGACGGGGTCGTCCGGGTCGTGCGTCGACCTCGCGACCGACAGCGCGAACGGGATGTTCTTCTCGAACTCGGCCCGGATGAGGTCCTCGTCCTCGGGGAAGGTGAAGCCGCTGATGCAGTCCTCTGCCAGCCACTCGTCGTTCGGGTCCGAGCTCGACGCCACCTCGCACGTCGTCATCTCCGGGGTGAAGCCGAGCGTCCCGTGGGCGACCGTGGCGTGCGTGTCGGTGTCGCCGTTGGTCGTGTAGAGCTCGGCGGAGATGTCCGGGTCGTAGCCGGGGACGGCCGGGTTCTCGTCCGTGCCGACCATCGCCTCGTAGATCACGTCGTCCGGCGAGGGGGTGCTGACCTGCCAGCCGATGCCGTAGAGCAGCAGCTCCGCCGCGGAGTGGTAGTTGATGTAGAACTCGAAGCCGATCCGGCCGAACAGCGCGTCGAGCGCCTTGGTCTCCGGCTCGGACCCCGCCGAGGGCCCGCGGTATGTCTGGCTGCTGATCTCCGGCGACGAGCCCTCGTTGTCGTAGCCCCACTTCGTCGCGAAGTTGCGGTTCGGGTCGACGCCGTCCGCGCCGGTGATCTGGCCGTCGCTGTCGTTGTCGGCGAGGTTCTTGCGCCAGAGGCGGTTGCCCTCGGTGAACGTGTAGTCGTAGCCGTCCGGGTTGGAGACCGGCAGGAACCACAGCTCGGTCGTGTCGACGATCTGCGTCAGCTCGGGGTCGGTCCCGTAGCCGTCGAGGAAGTGGTGCATCAGCCGGCGCACCATCTCTGGCGTGATCCACTCGCGGGCGTGCTGAGCGGCTCCGTAGAGCACCGCTGGGCGCTTGCCGTCCTTGAGCTGCCGGGCGTTCTTCGTCACCTTGACGGCGAGGATGTCCTGGCCGTTGACGCTCTGGCCGATCGTGACCAGCTTGGCCAGCCCGGGGTGGGCCGCCGCGGTCTCGACCAGCTCGTCGCGGATGCCGCCGTCCTCGCTGTACGAGCGGAACGCGTCATAGCCGTCGGCCGCCTGCTCGGCGGCCACCGTCGAGGCCTTCTTCCCGTCGATGCGCTTCACCTGCAGGTCGAGCCCCTCGGCCTGCAGCTTGCTGCCCTGCCGCTCGCTCATGACGACCTCGACCGGGATCTTGCCGTCGCGCGGCCTGCCGGTGGCGACGTCCTCGTGGTCGAGCCCGGCGGCCGCCAAGGCGTCCAGCTGGGCCGGAGAGAGGTCACCCACGAAGACCTCGAGGCCTCCGCCGCGGTCCTTCGGAGCGGCTGTGGCGGCCGGCGTCACGACGAACAGCCCCGCCACCAGGGACAGGGCTGCAAGCAGGACAGGCGAGCGACGCATGGGCAAGTCTCCCGTCGGTTGTGATCACGTGGGCACGCAGCCTGCTGTGACACGGATCCCCTGTCAATGGGTGCGGGCCGTCAGATCCGTCCGAGCAGTGACCTGCCGTCAGGGGTCGGTGGCGCGGTCCCGCCGACGCCGCAGCGCGCGGCGGATCCGGGAGAAGAGCAGCGCGACCAGTCCGGCGCCGACCAGCAACAGCGTCGCGGCCAGGCCGGCGGCGATCCACGGCGCGACGACCGCGAGCAACACCAGGCTCGCCACCGAGACGTCCTCGAGCAGGCTGACCCCGATGTTCGACGCGGGCTCGGGAGAGGTGTTCACCGCCAGCCGGAGGCCGCCCTTGACCAGGTGCGACACCAGCGCCGTGACCCCGCCGGTCGCGGCCAGCACCGCGGTCTCCAGGCTGTCCGCCTCGCTGGCTACGAGCAGACCGATCACGGTGCCGATCGTGGGACGGATCGCGGTGTGCACGGCGTCCCAGGTCGAGTCGACGTACGGGATCTTGTCGGTCACGAACTCCACGGCGTAGAGCACCGCAGCCGCGACCAGCACGTCGGTGCGCTCCAGCCCCGGCGGCACCGCGTCGACGCCCGCGAAGCGCCCGAGCAGGCCCAGCATGAGCACCGTCGCGTAGGCGTTCACCCCGCTTGCCCAGCCGGACGTGAACACCAGCGGCAGCAGCTCGCCGGTCACGGCGACCTCCCCTCGTACGTGCCCTCCACGCCGACGACGGCGAAGCGTGCGAACAGCTCCTCGGCGTACCACCCGACCTCGGACGTACGCCGGACGGCCGCGACGTGCGGGCCGCGCCGATGGGCGAACTCGGTCAGGGCGGCCGGCGAGTCCCACAGGCTGAACGTCCCCTGCACGCCGATCGGCGCCTCGCCGATGCCGACGGCGAGCCGCAGACCGTCGCAGCGGTGCAGGTCCTCGGACACCGGGGGCACCGACCGCCAGAACGTCACCGCCCGTCGCGGGGAGATGCGGGCCCGGGTGACCGCGGCCACCGGCCCGTCGTACGGCGTGGCAGGTGGGTCGCCGAACGGCCTGCGCCGACTCCACTCGCCCCGGCTGGCGAGCACCCGCAGGTCGACCCGGAGCCGTTCCGAGGCGATGCGGGCCCACGACCTGGCAACCGGCCCGCGCTCGAAGCCCGCTGCTTCGTCCTCGCTGCGCCAGCTCGCGAGCAGTCCCCATTGCCGCAGGTCGGCGTCGCGCACGGTGAACGTGCGGCCGTCGCCGGTGCCCAGCAGCTTCGCGAAGGACGGGCCGCCGGGGCCTCGCAGCGGCCGCCGGTGAACGCCCATCCTGACCATCGCCGCCGGGACACGCCGGCGTGAGACACGCCACAGATGCAGCGTGACCAGGTCGGGGACGGCGCTCACTGCGCGAGACACTACGGAATCCCGCTCAGGATGCGTTGACCATGTGCCGACGTGGGTATGGGGCCTACCGAGTGCCTTCCCCCTGACGCCGACGAAACGACGCCGACCTTGCCCGAGATCGACGCTGCCGCCGCTCCCAAGGCGAAACCTCGCCCTCGCGCCAGCCGCTGGTTGCTGACCCTGGGGCTCCTGGTCGCCCTGGGCGTGTCCGCCTGGAGCATGGACCGGGTGCCGGGTGCCTCCTGGCAGCCCGCCCTCTTCGGACTGCTTCCGTGGGTGCTCGGCAAGTACGTCCTGTGCCCGTTGCGCTGGCACGCCCTGTCGGTGGCCGGTCAGACCCGGCGCTGGCACCTGCGGGCCTACGCCGAGAGCGAGCTCATCGGGCTTGCGTCCCCCGCGCACGTGGGAGCGGACCTGTGGCGCATGCACCGACTGCAGACGACCGCGATGAGCCGGCCGTGCGCGATCGCCGAAGTCGGCCTGGACCGTCTCGTCGGCGCGATCGGCCTGACGGCCTTCGTGCTCGTGGCCGGCGCAACGCTCCCACCTCAGCTGCTTCTTGCCGCCGCCGGTATCGCCGTCATCGTGCTGCTCGGCGCGCTGCTGGTGCACCGGCTGCGTCCCGGTCTGCTGGCGGCCCGCCCGCTGCCCCGACCGCGAGTGCTGGTGAAGGGAATCGTCATCTCCATGGCCTACCAGATCTCGATCATGGGCCTGCTCATCGGCAACGTCGCGGCGATGGGGGAGCAGGTCCAGCCCCTGGCTCTGCTCGGTGTCTTCGGAGCCAGCCAGGTGGCCGGCATCATCCCGGGCATGCACGGCGCCAGCCCGCGTGAGGGCGCGCTGGTGGTGGGGCTTGCCTCCCTGGGCGTCACGTGGACGGCCGCACTGGGCGCCGTGGCTCTGACCGCCGTCGTTGCCTGGCTCCCGGCGCTCCTGCTGGGCGGGGCAAGCCTCGGGGTGCGCCGGCTGCGCGCTGCTTCCGCAGGCACCGCCTGACCAAAGGCCCTTGTCGATTCGGCGTCCAGCGGCCACCGTTGAGGCGGATCGGGAGGGTGGATGGGCACAGTCGACCGTGCCGCCGGGCGTAGCGCGGTTCCACGTCAGCGACGGCGGGTGCTCCCCGCACCGGCCACGGATGCGCGGCCGCGGGTTCGCGATGCCCGCTTCCGGCTCCGACGGCCTCGCCGGGAACACCCGGTGCGGCGCCTCGGCGTGGAGGCCGTCCTGGTGGCCACGGCAATACTCGTCTACTTCGGGGTCCGCGGGGTGACCGCCGTCGACGCGGTCGGCGCCCACGAGAACGCGGCCCGGATCGTCGAGCTCGAGAGCCGGCTCGGTCTCCTGGTCGAGGACCGGATCCAGGAGCTGTTCTCCGTCTCGCAGGCCGCCGTGATGGCCATGAACTGGGTCTACATCTGGGGCCACTGGCCGGTGATCGTCACGATCCTTGTCTGGCTGTTCGTGAGCCGCCCCGACGCCTACCGCGAGATCCGCGCCGCCATGGTGCTCTCGGGGGCGGTCGGCCTGGTCATCTTCGCCGGCTTCCCCGTGGCGCCCCCCCGGCTGGCCGACCCGCAGATCGTCGACACCGTGACCGAGTACTCCACGTCGTACCGCGTGCTGCAGCCGCCCGCCCTGGTCAACCAGTACGCCGCGATGCCGAGCCTGCACGTCGGCTGGGACCTGCTGATGGGCGTGGCGATGGTGACGTACGGCCGGCAGGTGGCCGTACGCGCTGTGGGCTTCGTGCTCCCGTCCGCGATGCTCGTCTCGGTGCTCGTAACCGGCAACCACTACCTGCTCGACGCGGTGGCCGGGATCGCCCTCGTGCTGGCCAGCCTCGCCGTCGCCCGGGTGGTGCAGCGGCGCCTCGGACGAACCGGGACTGTGTCGGGCCCGGACGCCACCCCTGTCGAGCCCGAGCCTCCGCGGCCCGACGTGATGCGCCGGTGACGGCCGGGGCGCTGGTCACCGTCGCGCATCGCAGCGGCAACACGGTGGCCGGGCTTCGCGCGGCGCTGGACAGCGGGGTGGACCTGGTCGAGTGCGACGTGCACGCCTTTCGCGGCCGGCTGGAGGTCCGGCATCTCAAGACCATGGGCGGGCTTCCCTGGCTCTGGGACAAGGGGGAGGTGGTGCACCGAAGCCGACACCGACATCTCGAGCTGGCCGAGCTGGTCGACGTGCTCGGTGACGACCACCGGCTGATGATCGACCTGAAGGGTGTGCACCCCCGGCTCGCTCCCTCGGTGGCCCGCCTGCTGCGCGAGGCGGCGCCGGACCGCGGGCTCACGGTGTGCACGAAGAGCTGGTGGATGCTCGACGCGTTCGACGTGCCGGTCCGCCGGGTGCTCTCCGCCGGCTCCCGCCGGGGGCTGGCCCGGCTGCGCGCCCGGGTCGCGAAGGGTCCGGTGCACGGGGTGTCGGTCCGCCGGTCGCTGCTGACACCGGAGCTGGTGACCCGGCTGCACGCCGGCACCGACCTGGTCATGACCTGGCCGGTGGACACCCCGCAGGCCCTCGATGACGCCCGGCGGCTCGGTGTCGACGCGGTGATCAGCAAGGACATCGACCTGCTGCGCGGAGTCCTCGCCGAGCGGTGAGCCAACCGGCCATTGACGGCAGTGACTGTAAGTTCTAGCTTATGTAAGCGATGTCTTACGAAGATGCCATCAGCGCTCTCGACGATCCCACCCGTCGGCTGCTCCTGGAGCGACTGACCGGCGGCCCCCGGTCGGCGGGCGAGCTGGCGCACGGGCTGCCGATCAGCCGGCCGGCCGTCTCCCAGCACCTGCGGGTCCTGCGCGAGGCCAACCTGGTCCACGAGCGCCGCGAGGGGACCCGGCGGCTCTACCGCCTCGACCCGCAGGGGCTGCGCCGGTTGCGGGCCTACTTCGACGACTTCTGGGCGCGGGCCCTGGCCGACTTCAAGGACTCGGCCGACCATGAGCAGCAGGGAGAAGGGCAATGAGTACTCAGACGACGATGCCGCCGGTGCGCCGGACGGTCACGGTCAAGCAGCCGCTGGACAAGGCTTTCGCGTTGTTCACGACGCGGATCGACCAGTGGTGGCCGCAGGGCCGGGCGCTCGCGACCGGGGTGGGCGCGGCCGCCGGCGGCACCGTGGTGCTCGAGCCGCGGCAGCACGGCCAGGTCTACCGCCGCGCCGTCGACGGGTCGATCGAGTACTGGGGCGAGGTGCTGGTCTGGGAGCCACCCACCCGGCTGGTTCTGGCCTGGCGGCCCGCACCGGACTCGCCGGCCGCCACGGAGGTGGAGGTCCGGTTCACCCCCGAGGGGGACGGGACCAAGGTGGAGCTCGAGCACCGCGGGTGGGAGCAGCTCGGCCAGCGGGCGGCCGCCGCGCGCGCCGAGTACGAGACGGCTTGGGGTGACGTGCTCACGCAGTACGCCGGCGCGAGCCGGGACAACGGGCCCGCCATCGCGTCGCTCATCCTGGGCATCTCCAGCATCGTGGTGCCGCTGCTCGGGATCGTCGCGGCACCGTTCGCGATCGCGTTCGGCATCGCCGGCCGCCGGCGGGCCCGCAGCGGGGCAGGGCACGGCGGGGTGGCGGCGGCCGGGCTGACGCTGGGTGCGATCGGGTTGGTGCTCTGGGGCCTGCTCGCCCTCGGCCTTGCACTCGTCGTCTACGAGTCCGGCGGCGGAAGCGAGGAGCGGCATCCGGTGCCGGTCGAGTCCGTGCAGCCGCGCGACTGACGGGGACGTCGGGCGCCGGCGGATCATCGGGGCAGCGCGGGCGACGACAGCTCGTCGGTCAGCGTCCACTCCAGGTCGCCGTCCGGGTCGGGCAGGGGATCGGGGACAGGTGTCCTGGCCGCAGCGCTGGATCGGACCGATGCGAGCCGGACCGCGGCAACGGTCAGTGCGACGCCGAGGACGAGCCCCGCCAGGCCCCACACCGGACGGGGCGTGGTGTCCGCGTCGGCCGCGGCGGTCTCCGACGCCGGCGCGGTGTTAGTCGCCGAGCCTCGCTCCGTGCCGGTCACCGGGCCTCGCGCGGTGCCGGTCGCCGACTCGCCGACGCCCAGGCGGTCGAGCAGTGACGCCAGCAGCTTGCCGTCGGTCGCGGTGTGCCACACGGCGGGCGTGTCCCAGATGGTGCCCGACTCGTCGAGTGTTGTCTGGGTGGCGATCCACGGCCCGCCCTCGGCGTCGAGGTACACCCGGTCGACGCGCCAGACCTGCACGTCGTGGATCAGCCAGGTCACCGTGACGCCTGCCCCGGCCTCGTGGCCCCGCCCGGACTTGTCGACCGTGCCGGAGAGCCCGCTCGCCTCGAACGCGCCGACCAGCCCCGCCAGCGTCTGGTAGTCGGCGTCGCTGGTGTGGAGCGACGCGGTCGCGCCGGTGTCTGGCGCCACCAGGAGGGCGCTCGTCGGTCCGCCCGCCGCCGCCGGTGTGGCGGCGAGCACGGAGAACAGCCCGACCAACAGGACGGTCAGGGCGGTGCGGCAGCGGTGCATGGCGGCCTCCTTGGGTCGGGTGCCGCTGGTACACCGCCGGGGCGGCCCGGGTTCCGCCCCGCCTTCCGTCAGCGCTCGTGGTCGCTCGGGGCACAGCCGCAGATCTCACCGCGCCAGGCCTGCGCACCCTCCCGGACGGCGACGGCGGCAATGACCAGCCCGGCGACCGGGTCGGCCCAGCCCCAGCCGAGGCCGGCGTTGAGCACCAGCCCCACCAGGAGGACGGCAGAGAGGTAGGCGCAGAGCAGCGTCTGCTTGGAGTCGGCGACGACAGACCCGGAGTGCAGCGCCCTCCCGGTGCGGCGCTGCGCCAACGAGAGCCCGGGCATGACCAGGAGCGACACCGTCGCGAGGCCGATGCCGACCGGCGACGGGTCGGGCTCGGCGGTCCCGGCCAGGCTGCGGGTGGACTCCACCGTGACGTAGGCCGCCAGCGCGAAGAACGACACGGCGATGAGGCGCGACGCCAGCCGCTCGCGGCTCTCGGGCATCGAGTGCCGGAACTGCCAGAGGATGACCACGCCGCTGGACACCTCGATCACCGAGTCGAGGCCGAACCCGACCAGTGCGATCGACCCGGCGACCGCGCCCGCGGCGATTGCGACGATCCCCTCCACGAGGTTGTAGGCGACCGAGACGCCGGCGAGGAGCTGGGCGCGGCGCCCCAGCCGAGCCCGGTCCGCCGCGGGGATGCCGTGACCCGTGGTCGTCGTCATCGGCCCGCAGGCCCGGCCGACGTGGGGCAGAGCTCCACGGCGTATCCGGTGGCGGCCAGGAGGCGCTCCGCGGCGGCCAGCAGGTCGAACAGGTCATGTTCCTCGGCGAGCGCGTAGACGGAGGCACGTCCCCGCGGCCGGGACGTGACCAGTCCGCAGTCGCGCAGGCAGGCGAGGTGGCCCGAGACGGTGGACTGGGCCAGGCCAAGGTGGGCGGTCAGGTCCACGACCCGGTGCTCGCCGAGCGCCAGGTGGCGCAGGATCGCCAGACGGGCGGGGTCCCCGAGGCTGCGGAAGAGGCCGGCTGCTGACGACAGAGCCGGCGTGACGGCCATTTCCGCTGTCATCGCCATGGACCGATGCTACTACCGGCCGGGACCTTCCCGCGGAAACGTTTGTGCCTGCTCAGTCGACGCCGACGTCGGCGGACTGCCCGCCGGTCAGGACGAGCAGCTCGTCGAAGGTGGTGGGGAAGACGGCGTGCGGGTGGCCGCCGGCCGCCCACACCACGTCGTACGCCGCGAGGTGGCTGTCCACGAGGGTCTGCAGGGGCTCGGGATGGCCGACCGGCGCGACCCCGCCGATCGCGAAGCCGGTGTGTGCGCGCACGAACTCCGGGTCCGCCCGGTCGACGCGCTCGGCGCCGACGATCGCGGCCACCTTGGCGGTGTCCACACGGTGCCCGCCCGAGGACATGACGAGCAGCGGGGCGCCGTCGGCGGAGAAGACCAGCGAGTTGGCGATCTGCGCCGGCGTCACGCCCAGCTGGGCGGCGG
>JBOGDX010000055.1:0-10481 GCA_050743225.1 Actinomycetes bacterium
GTCCACCCGAAGTTCGCCGTGAGCTGCTCGCGGTAACCGCACGAGTACGAGGATCCATCTTCTGGTTCCTGTTTCTGTTGGTCCAGATCCTCGACGATCGCCTCGCACAGCGAACCTTCCTCGCTCCGAGCGAACCAGATGCCGACACGTCGACCGTCGGGCGCAACGAAGTCGGAAACGAATCGCTCGTTCGTGATCTCGGACCCGGACACTGCATCGAATCCTGCTCGGACGAAGTCGGGCACGAGCCCGGTGGCGTACGCGACACCACCTGTCAGTACGACAGCTGCGGCGGTAGCCGCGATGACTCGCCGCACCCTTCGCCGACGCGGTGCCGGCTCGGTATCGAGAATTGCCTGAAGCACGGTTGCAGACCACTCGGGGTCGAGCCGTTCGACTTCGGGACGAGTGCGGGTGACCGCATCAGGCAGTTTGCTGCTCATGATGTCTCCTTGCCGATAACGTCTTGGAGTAGGTCGGTTGACTCCAGCTCCTGGCGTGCGCGGTGCAATCGGGTTCGAAACGCTGATGGCTTGAGTCCAGAGGCTTCGGCGGCCTCGGTCGCCGTGAGCCCATCCCAGCCGATCAGCAGTAGTGCTTCTCTATGTGCCTCCTTAAGCGCTGCGAGCCGCTCCAACGCCTCCTGACGCTCGAGCCCGACGGAGGCAGGGTCGTCCTGCCGTGACGCTGTCTGCGCGAGTAGCTCGAGTCGTCGCGCCAACGAATCACGACGCATGAACCGGCGCCGATGGTTCTGAATGACCTTTCGGGCCGTCGCGATCAGCCAGCCGATGGGTGGATCGGGAACATCGACCCACCGCCTCCAAGCGATGGTGAACGTCTCGGCCACGATGTCGGACGCGTCATCAGCACCTACGTGACGCCTCGCATAGAGCATCAGCCGGGGCGCATCGCTGCGCCAGCACTCGACGAATCGATCTGCCGGATCGGAGCTCTCCATACTCAGTAGTGTCGGCTAACCATCGGTTGTTACAAGGTTGTTGAGGGCAGGGCTGAGCCATCTCGAGGTGATGATCTGTGACGAATGCACGGCAGGAGTTTCGTGACGCCGTCTGCTTGTGGAGGGTTAGCCCAAGCGGAGCCGC
Organism: Actinomycetes bacterium; assembly: GCA_050743225.1. GTDB lineage: Bacteria > Actinomycetota > Actinomycetes > JACCUZ01 > JACCUZ01 > JBOGDX01. The sequence continues at coordinate 1,107 of JBOGDX010000055.1, forward strand.
CACTGTCGTCATTGATGCCGCGACGGAGTGTCTCGTTGCCGGGGAGGACACACCCACACTTCGAGAACTCGCCGGGGCGTCGCCGCGAGCGTCTGCGTTCATTCTGGAACCGCTGATCACAGACACGGTCAATGAACTTGGCATGGCAGACCTGTTTGGAGCTGATGTTCAAGTGGAAGCCCTACGCGCCATGCTGCGACGCCTTTTGGCGGGCAAGATCGCGGTGCGGGACTTGGCCTCTTGGGCGCACCGTGAAATCGGGCACGACGGAGCGCGCGACTGCCAACCATTTGTAGTCCTGGACGATGAGTACGTCGATGCCGAAGTGCTCGGTCATGATGAGCGAGACATGGAAGGGTGGGCGTATCTAGCCGCTGAAGCCTTTCTTGACGGGGAGCCACTGCCCGAATCGCCGACCCTCTGGTCCTCCGCGCAGGAAGGCGACCGCAACCTCCTAATCCGAGCCCGTGACTGGCTACGCGGATTTCGCTAGCGGCTAAATGCAGAGGCGCCGGCGGCACGCCCCAGATGCCGATGAGGGAGGCACCTACTCGACTAGGGCGAGTTCGATCCAGACTTCGGGTAGCCCGAAGGCGGTGACCTCGTCGGCCTCGACGCGGACTCGGGTCTGGGAGGACAGATCGTTGACGACGATCTCACCATCCGCGTCTCCGACGGCGAGCCGACCGTCAGGAAGAGTGAGAATCCCTTCGTGGACGACCACCCTGTTGGTCGGCTGCATCTCAGTGAGACTTCGCAGGTGGATTGTGGCCGTCGCCCAGTCCCAGTCGCCCTCGAAGACCTCAAGTTCGACATCTTGCGCGTGCCGAACCTTGATGACAATGGCGTCGGTGCCAACGACGACAGGGGAATCACCGACTACGTCCGGCACTTCGGCCTTAGGAGACGAGACGACCGCGATGCCCCAGTGCCAAGGACGAGTCAGGGTCACCTCGTACAGCGGCTGCATGTTGCACACAGTAGTGGCGGCTACTCGACGGGGTCGCGCACTCGATCTCGGGCGTCCGCTAGCAACCGGTCGTAGTCGCTACTGAATGGCTCTGTCAGCGCCGCCTCAAGCGAGGCCTCCACATCCCAGAGCACCCGTTGTTCGGCCTGGTCATCGAACTCGACGTCCTCGCGCCTATTGAATCGATTGAGCCACTCGAGCAGGACCAGTGCCTCATCGTTTGTCAGATCGATGTTGACGCGTTCGGTAGCCATCTAAGCCCTCCGGACAGAACATTGTCTCCAGTCACACACCGAGGTTGGCACATGACAGGTCGGCCCAATGTTCGATGCGGCGACTCCGCTTCGAAGAATCGGCGCGTCAAGAGTCAAAGGCACCACCGCGAGCACATGTGTGGGGCGTCAGTTGGGCAGCGCATGATGGAGATGTGCAGACCCTCGACGGAGCTAAGCGATTGGCGAAGGAGTACCTCGCCGATCTTGGTGACCGCTGGGCCCACGTTCAGGCTGTGGGGCACTTGGCCGAGGGGTTGCTCGACGACGACCTTGTGAATGAAGAGGTGGTGTGTGCTGCGTGGCTTCACGATGTCGGCTACTCGTCCGCCGTAGACGTGACGGGCTTCCATCCTTTGGATGGGGCGCGCTTTCTGGCTCGCGGTGGATGGCCAGAAGACGTCGTGGGGCTTGTCGCGCATCACACGGGCGCCTCAGACGAGGCTTCTGAACGGAATCTCCGCTCGGAGTTCGAGACTCTGCCAGTCCCAACTCCCGAACAATTGGACGAGATCACCTTGATCGACCTGTCAGTGGCGCCGGACGGATCACTGACGACTCCAAGGGAGCGAATCCGCGAAATTCTCGGACGGTACTCGGAAGGCGATCCTGTTCATGCTGCGGTGACGCATTCAGGCGAGCGACTCCTGGTGTCAGCTGAGCGCGCGCGAAAGCGATTGGGTCTACCCGATGACTGGCCGCTCGTTCGCTCCAAGCGCGTGGGCGATACGGATGCGCATCGAGGGATGGAGATCTAGTCCGTCGATCTTGTCAGAATCGACCCACTCGACACGGTCGCTCTCGGAGCTCGTTTGCGCCGCGCCCCCGACAAGCCGTGCCCTGAATGCGATTGAGAACTGTTGGCGCACCTCGCCGTCGTCGTACGCCATGACGTGGCTGGGGTCCGTATATGTGCCGGTGATGGTCTCGACTTCGACGTCGTAGCCGGTTTCTTCCTTGACCTCACGGACGACGGTTTCGGCGATGGACTCGCCTATCTCGTGGCCGCCGCCGGGCAGGGCCCACTTGTTGTTGTCGGTCTTGTGGATCATCAGCACGCGGCCCTGGTTGTCCTGGACGATCGCGACGACCGAGGGCACGACGCTGTTGGCCTCGGGTGCGTTCGGGTCGTTGACGTAGTCGACGCGAGCCATGGTTCGACCCTAGGCCGAAGGGGGAATGGCCGTGTCCCAGGTCCGTTCGAAGCCAGCCATGTAGTGAGCGAAGAGCCTGCCACCGGCGATCTTCTGAAGATGAAGCACTGGGGAGTGGCTTGCGGCCGCTCCATAGGTGTGCGGGTTGACCAGCACCGTGTCATCGAACCGGAAGATCGAGTTGTACATGGTTGCGGAGTGCTGGCGAGCCTCGACTCCTGGAACGTCGAAGAGTTGCGAGCAGTAGTTCCACGTCAGCCGGCATCGGGCTGCGAGCAGGTCGCCGATTCCTTCCTCAGACCCTCGAAGGTCTACGGCCGCGGAATCCGGGTCGCCGAACAGCAGTCGGACGCGAACGCCGTTTCGTGCCTTCTCGGCCAGCGTCTCCGCGAAATCCGGGAGGCTGTCGTGGAGGAAACTCGCCGCGAAGGCGAGCAGGTCGATCTGCTCCGCTGCCCGCTCCGCGAGCCCGGTCCAGAGGTCGACTGGCACGGAGCCGCGGTTCGCGTAGAGACCGACGAACTCGGCTTCTGATGCGGCTTCCGTCCGCGGGTCGCTCTTCGTTGTCGGCCAGAGAAACGCGTCGTCTTCACCGAGCACAGCGGCGACGCGTAGTCGATTGGTGCGGTGTGGGACGCGGTCGTTTGTGATCCACCGTTCAACGGTCTTGGCATCGACCTCGGTCTGTTCACCAAGGTCGCTGTAGGTCAGCCCTCTGCTGACCAGCGCACTGCGCAGGCGCTCGTTCGACATGCACCCTCCCGAGACATTAGGGGACGTTTCGAACCTCGCATAGACGTCCGACAACGTCCACCGACGCGGTGTTGGCGTCCCTTCTCGTCGCGGTTCCGTGGTGGTGGGCCGAGTGGCCTGATGGACCGAGACAGGAGGAAGACATGCCGAAGTATTCAGTTGACAGTGTCCGCCAGCCGATGACGGCGACGGGGATCGTCGATGCGATTCCGGAGTGGGAGGAGACGCCAGAGGGCAGGCGTCGTCCGTCGGATCGTCAGGCACGCAACGAGGACACCGGGATGCCGCTGTGGGGTGTGGAGGTGCTCTACATCCAGACAGCCTTCGGGCGACGTTCGACCGTGACGTCGAAGGTCACCGTCGGGGCGCAGCAGGAGCCGAAGCCAGCACCACTGACGGCGATCGGCTTCGAGAATCTGGGCGTGGAGGTCCGCACCAACAAGGTTGGCGGGCTGGTCGAGATTTGGTCGGCCGACGGTGTGATCGAGGCTCCGAAGTCGCAGCGTCAGTCCGCGGACAAGGCCGCCTGATGCGTGCCGCCAGCACGCGGGTGCACGGCATGGGTCACTCGTCCTCGAACGATCGGCTGGTCGCGCCAGTCCTTCGGCCAACGCTGTTGACCATCATCGCGCTCAACGTGTTTCGGCTGCTGCGTCGTGGGGCGAGGTTTGCGGCTCGTCATCCTGTCGGCACCGGCGTGCTGGTGTGCATTGCCGCCCTCGCTCGCCTGAGCGGTCTGTTGGGACTCGTCCTGCCATTCTTCGTGGCTGTTGCGCTGCTGTTCGGGTGGGCGCGGATTCACCCGGCCTCGTATCGCCGTGTCGTCGTGTCGCGCTGGCGATGGTTCTGGATCTACCGCTACAAGTGGCAGCCGGCCATGGTGACCTGCGGGCTGGCGGTGCACCTGAGCGACCGGGAGTACCTGCCGAAGATTCGCAGAGTGGTCTGCGACGAGTTCCAGGATGAGGTGCAGGTGCGGATGCTGGTTGGCCAGTCGCCAGAGGAGTATGAGGCGCAGGTCGGCCAACTCGCGCACACCTTCGGTGCTCTTGGCTGTCGGGTTCGGGTCGATCGCCCGGGTCAGCTGTGGTTGGAGTTCGAGTACGGCGACCCGCTCGCGACGACCATCCCCGCCATGCGGCCACAGGCCGAGCCGGACCTGGAGGCACTTCGGCTGGGCACCAGGGCTGACGGCCAGCCGTGGATTCTGAGGTTGCTGGGCTCGCATGTGCTGGTCGCCGGAGCGACAGGAGCCGGAAAGGGCTCGGTCGTCTGGTCACTCATCGGGGCGCTTGGTCCAAGGGTCCGCGAAGGATCGGTGCAGCTGTGGGCCGTCGATCCGAAGGGCGGCATGGAGTTGACCCCCGGGGCCGACCTCTTCACCCGGTTTGCCTATGAGTCGCACTCCGCGATGGTCGACCTGCTCGAGGACGCAGTGTCGTTCATGCGGGAGCGAAGCGAGCTGCTGCGACAGTCTGGGCAGCGCGTGCTCGAACCGTCTGTTGAGATGCCGCTCGTCGTGATCGTGGTCGACGAGTTGGCGGCGTTGACGGCATACGTCGGAGACCGCGACCTGAAACGCCGAGCCGAATCCGCGATCCAGCTTCTGCTCTCCCAGGGCCGCGCACCGGGCGTGCTTGTTGTTGCCGCTGTGCAGGATCCCGGCAAGGACGTTGTCGCCTTCCGCGACCTGTTCCCGACGCGCATCGCACTTCGACTCTTGGAGGACGTGCAGGTCGACATGGTTCTGGGCCGCTCAGCCCGCCAGCACGGGGCGACGTGCGACTCCATCTCTCCGGGCTTGCCCGGAGTTGGGTATGTGGTGCTTGAGGGCGTTCGTGAGCCGGTTCGGGTTCGATCGGCATACGTCTCCGATCGCGATCTCGCTGAGATGGTGTCGGACTACGCGCCTCGTCATCAGATGCACGTTGTCGAGGATCAGGCGTCGTGAACATCGACGAACCCGATGGGCTGACCGGTGGCATGTTGGCCGAGGCGGGCATCGGTGATGCCGAGAGGCGTGCGGGAGGCTGCAGCCGTCCGGTCCAGCTCCGCGGATCCAAGTCTCTCGTCGACACCAGAACCGGAGAGGTCACCAAGCTCTACGACTCGGCCGACGAGCTCGACGGACGAAGCTACGTCCGCTGCGGCAACCGCCGAGCCTCGGTATGCCCGCACTGCAGCCACGAATACAAGGGCGACGCCTGGCACTTGCTGATGTGCGGACTTGCCGGCGGGAAAGGCATCCCCGCCGACGTGGCAGAGCGCCCATGCACCTTCGCCACCCTCACCGCGCCGTCGTTCGGTCCGGTCCATGGCGTCCGGGCCAAGGGGCCATGTCGAGGGCGTCGGGACAAGCCGCTATGCAAGCACGGTCGGCCCCTTTGGTGCTCAAGACGGCACCGCGACGGTGACACTCAACTGGGGCAGCCCCTGTGCTGGGAGTGCTACGACTACACCGGCCAGGTGCTCTGGCAGTGGTACGCGCCTGAACTGTGGCGCCGGTTCTCCATCGGGCTCCAGCGAGAGTTGGCCAAGAGGGTCGGACGAAAGGTCGGAGCCTTCCGCAAGTCATGCCGAATCTCGTACTCCAAGGTGGTCGAGTTCCAAGCTCGTGCTGCCATTCATGTGCACGCACCGATCCGACTCGACGGCCCTGAAGGACCAGACGGCCCACGCTGCGCGCTCGACATCTCGACAGCCGACCTGGAAGAGGCGATCAAGACCGCAGCGAGCCAGGTTCAGGTAGACACCGCTCCGCTACGAGACGGCTCGGTCGTGAGACTTCGCTGGGGAAGGCAGGTCGATACCCGGACAATCGTCGACACCGCCGACCGAGACTCAGGGCGGGCCGCTCGAGTCGTCCACCCAGAACAGGTGGCCGCCTACCTCGCGAAGTACCTGACCAAGACCACGGAGGACTTCGGCCTTCCGACACGAGTCCGTTCAGTGAGTCAGGCTCGCCGCGCCGGTGCCTCGCCCCATGCGTTGAGGATCATCGACACGGCGCTGCGCCTGTCTCGCGAAAGCAAGGACTACCGACGCCTGGGCGCCTGCCTCGGCACGCTCGGATACCGAGGACACCCGATCACCAAGTCCCGGTGCTACTCGGTGACATTCGGTCAGATCCGACGTTCACGCCGCGCCTTCCGAAGTCGTCCTGCCGGACTGGATCCAGACGCGGACATTCGGGAGATTCTCGACGAAGAACCGCCTGAGGGATTCGAGGTCATCTCATCCTTCGTGTACGTCGGGCAGGGCTACCTCGGCCTAGATCAAGCCGAGCAGGCGGTCAGGTCAGCGGCGATGGCTCGGTCCCGATGAACGTCTGTGTCCGCATCGATTCTTGTACGTAGAGGGGATGGAAGTCATGAATGAAGTGCCCGGCAGATTCGAGCAACTGTGGTCGATCGAGCAGACAGCGCGCTACCTGAGCATGGCCACGGCCACGCTCTACGGCTGGCGGTGCCGCAAGTACGGACCACCCAGCTATCGGCTAGGAAACAAGATCCGTTATCGGCCTGACGAAGTCCGATCGTGGGTCAGTCAGCAATCGCTGGCGTCGTAGGGGGAGTCATGGGGCGAGCGCCACTTCCCATCGGCTCATGGGGGCTGATTCGAACCGAGCCGGTCGGCCGGGATGCAAAAGGTCGACCCAAGCGGCACCGCGCCCGCACCTACTACCGCGACTTCGACGGCGTCACTCGCCTCGTCGAGGCAAGCGGCCGTACGCCGACGATGGCGACAAACAACCTTCGTCAAAAGCTGCAGAACAGGACCCAAGCCGGGCGATACGGAGAACTGACGGCAATGAGCCGATTCTCCGACGCGGCTGAGCTGTGGTTTTCGAAGATCGAAGGGATGGTCACTGAGGGCCGTCGGTCGCCCGCAACGGCCGACACATACCGTCGTCAACTCGAGAACCATGTGCTTCCTGCGCTCGGGGAAGTGCGACTTGGCGAAGCAACGACTCCAATGGTCGACAAGGTGATCGGTGCTATCAAGGCTGACGTCAGCGCGGCGACTGCCAAGAGTTGTCGCAGTGTCATCTCGGGAGTGATGGGACTCGCCGTGCGGTACGGAGCGATTGTGGGTAATCCAGTGCGCGAGGTCGAGCGGATCGAGTCGAAGCCCAAGCGAGATCCGCGCGCGCTCAGCTTGGAGGAACGAGTCACACTCATTCACCAGCTCCAGGGGGATGAGAAGGCTCGGCGCCGGGACCTCCCGGATCTGGTCTTCTTCATGCTGGCTACCGGGGTTCGCATCGGGGAAGCACTCGCTGCAGTGTGGTCGGAGGTCAACTTCGACGCCGGAACTATTGAGATCACCAGCACGCTCGTTCGGGTCAAGGGGGAGGGCCTGCTGCGAAAGGGCACGAAGAGTCCGGCGGGAACGCGCACTCTCCCGCTCCCCGAAAGTGCGGTGGCAGTGCTTCGTCGTCGGTTCATGACAGGTGCGAGGCTTGACCAACCGATCTTCCCGGACGTTCTTGGCGGTTTTCGCGACCCTGCGAACGTTCGTCGTGACATTCGTGAGGCGCGGGGGGACGAGGCCTTGGCATGGGTGACATCGCACAGCTTCCGCAAGACGGCCGCGACGATCCTCGACGAGGCTGCGCTGTCGGCTCGCCTGGTCGCGGACCAGCTTGGGCACTCCCGTCCTTCGATGACGCAGGACGTCTACATGGGCCGTCGCGCGGTCGATGCTCAGGCAGCGCTGGCCTTGGATGCTGCGCTCAGGAACCTGGCTGATCCGGCCGAAAACAATGGCAAAACAATGGCTAACGACGCAGGTCAGGAACCATGATGGCTACTGACCTGCGACGTTGTGCGCCATCAGGGACTCGAACCCCGAACCCGCTGATTAAGAGTCAGCTGCTCTGCCAATTGAGCTAATGGCGCGCGACGAGAAACCTTAGCAGCCGCCCCAGGGGCGACGAAATCGTCATTGACGGCCGAGCATCTCCAGCAACGCGTGGGCGGCGTGGTGGCCGGAGATGCCGCTGACATTGCCGCCACGACGGGCTCCGCTGCCGCACATCAGCACCCGATCACGAGAGGTGGCAACGCCCCAGCGCTCGGCCGGTGAGTGCGGCTTCTCGCCCTCCTCGAGCCACGGCCAGGCGATGCCTCCGTGGAAGATGTTGCCGCCCGGCATCGCCAGCTCGGCCTCGACCTGGGCCGGCGTCTTGTGCTCGACCCCGAGGATCAACGGCTCGATGGGCTCGGCCAAATGGGAGTCGAGCGCAGTGATGAACCGTCGATATGCGGCTTCACCTGCTGCGTCGTCCGGGAGGTTCTCGTACGGCGTGTGGAGGCCGAAGTACGTGAGTGTATGGGCGCCGGTGTCGGCGAGCTCGGGGCCGAGGATCGAGCGGTCCGTGAGCGTGTGGCAGTAGAGCTCGCCGGACGCGAACGGCGCCTCGCCCCGGGTTGCCGCGTCATGCACCTCCTCTAGCTGCGACATCGCCTCGTTGAGGTGGAACGTGCCGGCGAACGCGACGGCCGGATCGTCCCCGGAGCGGAGACGGGGGAGCCGCGAGACGAGGAGGTTGACCTTGAACTGCGACCCGGACGGACGCGGCGGGCGCGGCTCGCCGAGCAGGCCCGCCAGCACGTATGGGGCTACGCCCGAGAGCACGTGGTCGGCGACGAGCTCGAACCCGTCGCCCGTGACGACGACCGAGTCGGGCCGGGTGTCGACGCTCGTGACAGTGCAACCGGTGCGCAGGTCGGCGCCGGCCTCGCGAGCCACGCGCGCCAGCTCGTCGGTGACCGCGCCCATGCCTTGGACCGGCACGCGCCACTCGCCGGTGCCGTTGCCGAGGCGGTGGAAGAGGAAGCAGCGGTTCTGCGCGAGCGACGGATCATGCAGTGACGCGAACGTGCCGATCAGGCCGTCGGTGCCGACGATCCCGCGCACGAGGTCGTGGCGGAACCGTCGCTCCAGAGCGACGCCCAGCGGTTCCTCGACGACGTCTGACCACGTGATCATGTCGACCCTGTCGCGCAGGTCACCGATGTGGGGGAGGGGCTCCAGGAGCGTCGCGGCGACAGTCCTGGTGAGCGTCCCGACGTCGGCATCGAAAGCCTTCCAGGCCTTGAGCTCATCGTCCGAGCCGGTCAGCTCGCGGAAGGAGGACCGTGTCGCTTCACCCTCGTCGGTCTCCACGAGCAGGCCGCCGCCTTCGTACGGCGTGTAGGAAGCCGTCGGCCGTGAGCGCAGC
>JBOGDX010000056.1:0-10460 GCA_050743225.1 Actinomycetes bacterium
TCGGTGGTGTGGGCGACATCCTCCCCCGGGTCTGGGGCTCGACGGGCCGGCTGGCCCGCGAGAACGCCCGGCGCAACCCGCGCCGCACGGCGGCCACTGCGTCGGCCCTCATGATCGGCCTCGCCCTGGTCTCGGCCGGTGGCGTCCTCTCGGCGTCGATCGTGAAGAGCGCCAACGCCATCATCGACCGGAGCGTCGGCGCCGACTTCATCATCTCGACGAAAAACTTCCTGCCGATCCCCGGCAACCTCGCCGACGAGCTCCGTGACGTCGACGGCATCGACGCCGTCACGTCGTTCCGCGCCGGCCAGGCCCAGGTCGGGGAGGGCGTGGAGTTCCTGCAGGGCGTCACCGCCGACACCGTCGACCGCACCCTGCAGCTCGAGATCGTCAAGGGCGACCTCGGCGCGCTGGCCGAGGGCGAGCTGCTGGTCGACGACGACCTCGCCGCTGAGAGGAAGTGGGCGGTCGGCGACACGGTGCCGGTCGTTTTCGGCAAGACCGGAAAGACAGACCTGGTCGTTGGCGGGACCTACGCGGAGAACCAGATCGCCGGCGGCTACCTGATCAGCCTGGAGACGTTCGACGCGAACTTCACCACGAAGCTCGACCAGGTCGTAGCGATGACGGTCGACCCCGGGGCCGACCTCGAGACCGTGCGCACGGACATCACAGCGGCGGCGGGAGAGTCCAACCTCGAGATCCGCGACCAGAGCGAGTTCAAGGCCGAGCAGCGCCGCCAGATCAACCAGCTTCTCGGCTTCATCCTCGTGCTGCTCGCGCTGGCGGTCGTCATCGCGGCACTCGGGATCGTCAACACCCTGGCGCTGTCGGTGATCGAGCGCACCCGCGAGATCGGGCTCCTGCGCGCCGTCGGCATGGGTCGCAAGCAGGTACGGCGGATGGTGCGGCTGGAGTCGGTCGTCATCGCGATCTTCGGCACGCTGCTGGGCCTCGCGCTCGGGGTGGCCCTCGGGTCGGCGCTGGTGACCGCGCTGAACGACGAGGGCATCGACCAGCTGGTCGTGCCCGTCGGTCAGCTCGTGCTGTACCTCGTCGCTGGAGCGCTGATCGGCGTCGTCGCGGCCGTCTGGCCGGCCCGCCGCGCCGCCCGCCTCGACGTGCTGAAGGCGATCACTACGGAGTAGCCGTCGCCCTTGTCGGGCCGGGGCGGGATGTGCTGGCGGAGCTCCGACCCGACCGATGCGCCGGAGCTCCGCCAGTCACACGTGACCGTGAGTCAGGTGGTGCGTCAAAGACGGCGCAATCCCCGGTCCGGCGCCTCATAACCGCCTTCAGCCGCGACTGCGCCGGCTTTCGCGCACCGCGGGCCGGCCCCGTCCGACGACGCTGAGCGGTCGCTCGCCGCGCCGCTACTTGGCGTTGAAGTAGGTCGCCTCGGGGTGGTGCAGCACCAGCGCGTCGGTGGACTGTTCCGGGTGCAGCTGGAACTCCTCGGACAACTTGACCCCGATCCGCTCTGGCTCGAGCAGCTCGACCAGCTTCGCCCGGTCCTCGAGGTTGGGGCAGGCGCCGTAGCCGAAGGAGAAGCGCGCACCCCGGTAGCGCAGGTCGAAGTAGTCCTCGGTGCTGTCGGGGTCCTCCCCCGCGTACCCGAGCTCGGCGCGCATCCGCTTATGCCAGTACTCCGCGAGCGACTCGGTCAGCTGCACCGACAGGCCGTGCAGCTCGAGGTAGTCGCGGTAGGCGTCCCTCGCGAACAGCTCCGACGTGACCTCGGCGATGCGCGAACCCACCGTGACCAGCTGCAGCCCGAGCACGTCGACCTCGCCGGACTCGCGCGGCCGGAAGAAGTCGGCCAGGCACAGGTGCCGGCCGTGGCGCTGCCGGGGGAACGTGAACCGGTAGCGCTCGTCGGCGTCCACCGTCGGCGCGCCGAGCAGCACCAGGTCGTCGCCCTCGCTGACGACCGGGTAGTAGCCGTAGACGACCGCCGCCTCGAGCATCCGCTCGGAGTGCAGCCGCTCCAGCCACATGCGCAACCGCGGGCGGCCCTCGGTCTCCACCAGATCGTCGTACGTCGGACCGGTCGCCCCGCGGGACGACTTGAGGCCCCACTGCCCCATGAACGTCGCCCGCTCGTCGAGCAGGGCGGCGTAGTCGTTGAGATGGATCCCCTTGACGACGCGACTGCCCCAGAACGGCGGGTGCGGCACCGGGTTGTCCGCGGCGACGTCGGACCGGGCGGGCATCTCACCCTCGGGGGTCAGGTCCGGCCGTCCGGCGGATCGCACCCGGCGCTGCCGGAGCGCGGGGAGTTCGGCGCCCGGGACCCCGCGCTTCACCGCGACCAGCGCGTCCATGAGTCGAAGACCCTCGAACGCATCCCGCGCGTAGCGCACCTCGCCCTCGTACACCTCGGCGAGGTCCTGCTCGACGTACGGCCGTGTCAGTGCCGCGCCACCGAGGATCACCGGCCACCGCGCGGAGATGCCGCGGGAGTTCATCTCCTCGAGGTTCTCTTTCATGACCACCGTCGACTTGACCAGCAGCCCGGACATCCCGATCACGTCGGCGCGGTGGGTGTCGGCGGCCTCGAGGATCGCCGACACCGGCTGCTTGATGCCGATGTTGACGACGTTGAAGCCGTTGTTGCTCAGGATGATGTCGACCAGGTTCTTGCCGATGTCGTGGACGTCACCCTTGACGGTGGCGAGGACAATGGTGCCCTTGCCCTCCTCGTCGGTCCGCTCCATGTACGGCTCGAGCCATGCCACGGCCGCCTTCATCACCTCGGCCGACTGCAGGACGAACGGCAGCTGCATCTCGCCCCTGCCGAAGAGGTCGCCGACGACCTTCATCCCTTCGAGCAGGTGGTCGTTCACGACATCGAGCGCGCTCTTGCCGGTGTCCAGGGCGCTCTGCAGGTCGTCTTCGAGGCCGGTCCGCTCGCCGTCGATGATGCGACGGGCCAGCCGCTCCCCCAGCGGCAGCGCGGCCAGCTCCTCGGCGCGGGAGGCCCGCACGCTCGCGGTGTCGACACCCTCGAAGATCTCGAGGAGCCGCTGCAGGGGGTCGTAGGCCTCACGGCCATCGGACGCCGGCCTGCGTCTGTCATAGACCAGGTCCAGGGCGACCTCGCGCGCCTCCTCGTCGATCTTCGTCATCGGCAGGATCTTCGCCGCGTGCACGATCGCCGAGTCGAGCCCGGCCTTGACGCACTCGTGCAGGAACACCGAGTTGAGGACGATGCGGGCCGCCGGGTTGACGCCGAAGGACACGTTGGAGACGCCGAGGGTGGTCTGCACGGTCGGGTACGCCCGCTTGAGCCGCCGGATCGCCTCGATGGTCTCCAGCGCGTCGCGCCGCGTCTCCTCCTGGCCGGTCGTGATGGGGAAGGTCAGCGTGTCGACGACGATGTCCTCGACGTGCATCCCCCAGCCGTTCGTGAGGTCCTCGATCAGGCGGGTCGCGACGCGGACCTTCCAGTCCGCGGTGCGGGCCTGGCCCTCCTCGTCGATGCACAGGGCGACGACCGCGGCGCCGTGCTCCTTGACGATCGGCATCACCCGCGCGAACCGGGACCTGGGCCCGTCGCCGTCCTCGTAGTTGACCGAGTTGATGACCGAGCGGCCACCGAGGAGCTCGAGACCGGCCTCGATCACCGCGGGCTCGGTGGAGTCGAGGACGAGCGGCAGTGTGGACGCGGTCGCGAACCGGCCGGCGACCGCCTTCATGTCCTCGACGCCGTCCCGTCCCACGTAGTCCACGCAGACGTCGAGCAGGTGCGCGCCATCTCGTGTCTGGTCGCGGGCGATCTCGATGCAGTCGTCCCAGCGCTCCTCGAGCATGGCCTTCTTGAAGGCCAGCGAGCCGTTGGCATTGGTCCGCTCGCCGATGGAGAGGTACGACGTGTCCTGGCGGAACGGCACGTGCTGGTAGAGCGAGGCGACGCCCGCCTCCGGGTGGGGCCGCCGCTTGGGCAGTCCCCTGCCCTGGACGACCTCCACAACGCGTCGCAGGTGCTCGGGCGTGGTGCCGCAGCAGCCGCCGACGAGGGCCAGCCCGAAGTCGCGGGTGAAGTGGTCGTGCGCCGCCGCGAGCTCGTCCGGAGTAAGGGGGTAGCTCGCCCCGTCCTTTCCGAGCACCGGCAGGCCGGCGTTCGGCATGCACGACAGCAGCGGACGGGCATGCCGCGACAGGTGACGCAGGTGCTCGCTCATCTCGGCCGGGCCGGTCGCGCAGTTGAGTCCGAGGACGTCGATGCCGAGCGGCTCCAGCGCCGTCAGCGCGGCCCCGATCTCGCTTCCGAGCAGCATGGTCCCGGTGGTCTCGACGGTCACCTGGCACATCAGCGGTACGTCGGAACCGGCGGCCGTGATCGCTCTCCGCGCGCCGATCACCGCGGCCTTGGCCTGCAGAAGGTCCTGCGCGGTCTCGACCAGGACCGCGTGAACCCCTCCGGCGAGCATGCCGCGCACCTGCGTCTCGTACGCGTCCCGCAGCGTCGCGAACGGCACGTGGCCGAGTGTCGGCAGCTTCGTCCCGGGACCGACGGAGCCGATGACCCATCGCGGCTGGTCGGCGCTGCTGCGTTCTTCCGCGACCTCGCGGGCGATCCGGGCTCCCGCCTCGGCGAGCTCCTCGATCCGGCTCTCGATGCCGTACTCCGCAAGGTTGCCGAGATTGGCGCCGAACGTGTTCGTCTCGACCGCGTCGACTCCCACGTCGAGGTAGGCCTCGTGGACGGCCCGCACGATGTCGGGTCGGGTCGCGTTCAGGACCTCGTTGCAGCCCTCGTGCCCCTCGAAGTCGTCCAGCGAGGGGTCCTGGGCCTGCAGCATCGTGCCCATCGCGCCGTCCGCGACGACGACCCGCTCGGACAGCGCCCGGCGCAGGCCGGCGGCGGTGTTCGACACGCGAGGGGAGGCAGACATCGCGGGCGAGTCTAGGCCGACACCAGGTCGTACGCTGGCGGGCAGCCGACAGGCGAGAAAGCCGATGCGCGCGGAGGACCCAGGTGACCACGAGGTGATCGAGCTCGACGGCTACCCCGAGCTGGTCGACCCGCTGCTCATCGCGGCGTTCGAGGGCTGGAACGACGCCGGCGACGCGGCGACATCGGCGGTCGAGCACCTCGAGTCGGTCTGGTCGGCGACGCCGCTGACCGAGCTGGACTCCGAGGACTACTACGACTACCAGGTCAACCGCCCGACGGTGTCGATGGGCGACGAGGGTCGCCGGCAGGTCTCCTGGCCCACGACGCGGGTGTCATTCGCCCGGCTGCCGGACCTCGGTCGCGACGTGGTGCTCGTGCGCGGCATCGAGCCCAACATGCGGTGGAAGCAGTTCACGAACGAGATCCTGGGCGTCTGCCACGAGCTCGGTGTCGAGATGGTCGTCACCCTCGGGGCGTTGCTCGCCGACTCGCCGCACACCCGTCCGGTCCCGGTGACGGGAACGTCGTCGGACGACGGCGTGGCGCGGTCGCTGCACCTCGAACCGTCGCGATACGAGGGGCCCACCGGGATCGTCGGAGTGGTGCAGGACGCATGCACCCGCGCCGGGGTGCCGGCCCTGTCGATCTGGGCAGCGGTGCCGCACTACGTCGCGCAGCCGCCGTGCCCGAAGGCCACGCTCGCACTGCTGCGACATGTCGAGGACCTGCTCGACGTGCCGATCCCGCTGGGTGAGCTGCCCGAGGACGCGCGGGCGTGGGAGCGGGGCGTCGACGAGCTCGCGTCGGAGGACACCGAGGTCGCCGACTACGTCCGCTCGCTCGAGGAGGCGAAAGACCTCACCGACGCACCCGAGGCGTCCGGCGACGCGATTGCCCGGGAGTTCGAGCGGTACCTGCGCCGTCGCGGCGACGACCCAGCCGTCTGACCCACAACAACATCAACAAACATCATCAACACCAACAACAGCACCAACAGCAAACAGCAACAGCAAACAGCAACAGCAAACAGCAACAGCAAACAGCAAACAGCAACAGCAAACAGCAACAGCAAACAGCAACAGCAAACAGCAACAACCTGTTGATCATGCAATTTTGGGGATCTTGCACGAACGCCCTGCTCAGCGCTCCACCACATCTCTGTTGATCATGCAGTTCCGGGGATCTTGCTTCGCGCGCGTGTCGCCGGACTTCACGGGTCCTCCCGATCAGGAGGGCATCCGGCCGCACCAGACCAAGATCCCCTAAGCTGCATGATCACCGCCGGCGTTGGGGCTACCAACCTGCGCAAAGTCTGAAGATCCCCAAAGGTGCATGATCGCCGCGGAAGTTACAGGCGGATGCCGAGGAGGGCGTTGACGGCGCGAGAGACGACGCCGGGTGCGCCTTCGTCGTCGTTGTCGCCGGCCTCTGCCTCCGCGGCCCAGCGGTCGACGACGGCCAGCGCACCCGGCGCGTCGAGGTCGTCCGACAGGGTCCGGCGCAGGCCGTCCAGGGTCGCCTCGGCGGGCGGGCCGCACGGGCGGGAAACAGCCGACTGCCACCGCGCCAGCCGTGCCTCTGCGGCGACCAGGTCCGCCTCGGTCCACTCCCAGTCCGACCGGTAGTGGTGGGCGAGAAGGGCGAGCCGGATGGCCATCGGGTCACGTCCGGTCTGCCGCAGCGTCGAGACGAAGACGAGGTTGCCCTTCGACTTGGACATCTTCTCGCCGCCGAGCCCGACCATCCCGGCGTGTACGTAGTGACCGGCGAACGGCCACCGCCCGGTCAGCACGTGCGCCTCGGATGCCCCCATCTCGTGGTGGGGGAAGACCAGGTCGCTGCCACCGCCCTGGACGTCGACGACGGAGCCGAGCCGCTCGAGCGCGATCGCGGCGCACTCCACGTGCCAGCCGGGCCGCCCGGCGGGCAACGCGAACCCGGGGTCCCACGACGGCTCACCCGGCCGGGCCGCCTGCCACAGCAGCGAGTCGAGCGGGTGCTTCTTCCCCGACCGGTCCGGGTCACCGCCGCGCTCGGCGAACAGCGACAGCATCGTGGCGTCGTCGAGCCGGGCGACCTCCCCGAAGTGCTGGTCGCTGTGGACCGCGAAGTACACGTCGCCGTCCACGTCATACGCGGCACCGTTCTCGCGCAGGGCCTGCACGGCGCGCGCGATCTCCGGGATGGCCTCGACGGCCCCCACGAAGTCGCGGGGAGGGACGACGCCGAGCGCCGTCATGTCTTCTCGCAGCAGGGCTGTCTCGCGCTCGGCCAGGCCCTGCCAGTGCTCGCCGTCGCGGGCCGCGCGCTCCAGCAGTGGATCGTCGACGTCGGTGACGTTCTGCACGTAGTGCACGTCGTGGCCGGCATCGAGCCAGGCCCGGTGGATCAGGTCGAACGCCACGAACGTGGCGGCGTGACCGAGGTGCGTTGCGTCGTACGGCGTGATCCCGCAGACGTACATCCGTGCCGTCGGGCCCGGTGTCGTCGCCCGCACCTCACCGGTCGACGAGTCGTGCAGCCGCAGCTGCAGACCGGTCCCGGGCAGGGTCGGGATCGCGGGGGCGGGCCAGGAGCGCACGGCGGGAATCCTACGGGGGCTAGAACGGCGGCCAGGGGATCGCCGGCCAGCCCTCGACCGGGTAGGGCAGCCGACCGTCCCGGAGCATTCGCCCGATGCGGCGGCGGCAGGCCGTCATCTCGGCGGTGCTGAGCAGCGGGGCGAGCTCGCGGCCCAGCGGTCCACCGAGGGCGTCGCGGAGGCGCTCGAGGACGAGAACCTCCTCGGAGGTGAGCTCGTCGCCGGCCCACCCCCAGAGCACGGTGCGCAGCTTGGGCTCGGTGTGGAAGCACACCCCGTGGTCGATGCCCCGGACCACACCGTCCGGTCCGGGAAGCACGTGACCGCCCTTTCGGTCGGCGTTGTTGAGCACAACGTCGAGCACGGCCATCCGGCGCAGTCGCGGGTCGTCGGCGTGGCCGAGCACAACGGGTTCCCCGTCGGAGCCGAGGGCGTCCAGGACGCGGAGCCAGCCCTTCGGCACCTCGCTCGGAGGGAGCACGTCGACCAGCGCGACCTCGCTGTCGGTGTCCACCCAGAGCTGGCACATGCCGGGACCGAAAGGACCTTCGCGGAGCAGCGTGGGGGGAACGCAGCACCAGCCGGCGGCCTCGGACACGAGGTAGGCCGCCACCTCACGCCCCGCGAGCGACCCGTCGGGGAAGTCCCACAGTGGCCGCTCCCCCGCGACCGGCTTGTACACGCAGCGTGCCTCGGTACCGTCCTGCGCGACCCGGCAGAACAACGTCGCGTTGGACGCCTCGACGAGCCGGCCCTCGACGGTGATCTCGCCGTGCCGCAGCAGGTCGAGAGCAGTGGCGACATCGAGCTCGGTCATGACGCTGTCGCCACTCGGTCAGCGGCGGTAGCCGTTGGCGCGCGGGCAGACGTGTCCGGCCGCGTCGAGCGGTCCCCCGCAGAAGGGGCAGGGTGGGCGCCCCGCCGCAACCACCGCCTGCGCACGGCTGACAAAGGCGCGCGCGGCCGGTCCGGAGATCCGCACCCGCAGCAGCGGCGGCCCGTCCTCCTCGTCGCCGGTGATGAGGGAGGTCTCCTCGTCCTCGTCCTCGTCCTCGTCCTCGGTCAGGGCCTGTGCCTCGATGACGACCACCTCGTCGTCGGAGTCCCACGTGAGGGCCATGGTCCCGACCCGGAACTCCTCCTCGATGGGGCTCGCCAGCGGTGCGTTGTCCTCCACGTCGGCTGGGGTGACCGCCGGCACGGACGACTGGCCGGCCGACCGCCGGACCACCTCGTCGAGGAGCGCCTCGACCCGCTCCGCGAGCACGGAGACCTGTTGCTTCTCCAACGCCACGCTGGTCGTGTGACCGCTACCTGAGGCCTGCAGGAAGAAGGTGCGTTGCCCGGGCTCCCCCACGGTGCCCGCCACGAAACGCTCCGGCGGGTCGTACTCGAACAGGATGCGGGGCATGCGCCGACCCTATGCGCTGGATCCCATGCCGCCGCCGAGAGCCGCGTCCGACGATCTCGACGGCCCGCGCCGGCGTCGCTTCCCTGAGGGCGTCAGGAAGGACAGGTCACCTCCGACATCGTTGGACCGCACCACGAAGGGACGCAATGGCGTGTACGTCACGACGCTCACCGACGCCGGATCCACCACGAGCCGCTGGAACTGGTCGAGGTGCAGCCCCAACGCGTCGGCGAGTACCGCCTTGATGACGTCGCCGTGCGAGACAACGGCGTACACCGCGTCCGCGCCGAGCCTGGCGTTCCAGTCGCGGACCGCATCGACCGCCCGCGATTGCATGTCACGCATCGCCTCGCCGCCGTCACCCGGGAACGTCATCGCGGACGGGTGGGACTGGACCACCTTCCACAGGGGGTCCTTGGCGAGCTTCTTCAGCTCCTGGCCGGACCAGTCCCCGTAGCGGACCTCGCCAACCCGATCGTCGACGTGCCGCGGGACGTCGTCGCGGCCGGACAGCACGCAGTCGGTGGTCTCGAGGCACCTCTGCAGCGGGCTGCTCACCACCGCCGTCAACCGGACCGTGGCCAGCCGAGCCGCGAGCCCGTTCACCTGATTTCGCCCGGTGTCGTCGAGCGGCACCCCTTCGGTCCAGCCGGCCAGCACACCGGCGCCGTTGGCCGGCGTGCGCCCGTGCCGCACGAGCAGGACCGTCGTCACGTCGAGGACTGTACGAGACCCGCAGCGCGCTCGGTCGGTCACAATGGCCACGTGATCGTCGACTGCGCGCTCTACCACCACGGTCGCCGGGAGCTGGCCGAAGGCGACCTGAGCGACGCCCTGGCCACCGCCCGGACCCGCGGCGACAGCTTCATCTGGATAGGGCTGCACGACCCGACCGTCGAGGAGCTGAACGGGGTGGCCAAGGAGTTCGACCTGCACGCCCTGGCCGCCGAGGACGCCCTCAAGGCGCACCAGCGGCCCAAGGTCGAGGAGTTCGAGGACTCGCTGTTCGTCGTCCTCAAGACCGTCCGCTACGACGAGGGCAGCCAGCAGATCGAGCTCGGCGACGTGATGCTCTTCCTCGGGGACGCGTTCGTCGTGACCGTCCGCCACGGCCAGGCCAGAGCCCTCAAGGACATCCGCCGGCGACTGGAGAGGGAGCCGGAGCTGCTCGACTGCGGTCCCTCCGCAGTCCTCTACGCGGTCTGCGACGCCGTCGTCGACGACTACAGCGAGATCTCTTTCGCTGTCGAGCAGGACATCGAAGAGGTGGAGGAGCGCGTCTTCTCCCCGGTCCGCACCAACGACGCGGCGCGCATCTACAACCTCAAGCGTGAGGTCATCGAGTTCCGCCGGGCCGTCCGCCCACTGGTCGACCCGATGAGCCGGCTGGCGTCGGGGCTGATCCCTGGTGTGCACGACCACCTGCACCCGTTCTTCCGCGACGTCGCCGACCACGCCGTCCGGGTGTCCGAGCAGGTCGACGGCTTCGACGACCTGCTCACCTCGGTGCTCAACGCGAACCTCGCCCAGGTCGCCGTCCAGCAGAACGCGGACATGCGGCGCATATC
>JBOGDX010000057.1:0-10277 GCA_050743225.1 Actinomycetes bacterium
CGCATCGCGCAACCCCTGCCGCCCCCGGACGCCCGCGCGACCTACTAGCGCCGCAGAGGTCGTGTCGGCGCCGGAGGAGATAAAGACGCCGGAACTTGCATGCGGGACAAAGCCGTTGTCGGCGGCTGGCTCCGTCGTCGGTATAGCATCCGGGTATCGCGCTGTCAACGAACGATGTTCTTGCGGGGACCGGCGGGCTCGACGGAGTGCGCGATCTCCTCTACGGGCGACGTTCGCGCCGCATTCTGCGCACCGCGCTCGCCGACCTTCTCCTGCCCGGGGCGACCCTGGGTGCGTGCAGGTTGGACCGGGCCAAGTACAAGCCCGCGCGCAAGCTCACCGGCTACTACCTCGTCGACGTCCACACACAACAGGGGCGTACGACGCGGGCCATCGAGGTCGTGTGGAGCGGTGGCTCTCCCCCGTCGGCGGAGCTCGCGCGGACCGAGTCGGCCATGGAGGACGAGGCACACCGGGCAGGTATCTGCTCACCATTCCGCTCCCTCCGCCTCGACGTGACATCGCTGGGTGCGCGAGTCCGCGTCTCGCCGCTGGACGCGGACTTCCCGCACCTGGTGCAGCTGTCGACGCCCTCGCGAGTGCGCGACCTGCTCGCCGGAGTGGTCGAAGGTCGGGCCGCTCCCGAGTACTCCGTGTCGACCGTTCGCTACCGTCCGCGGCAGCGGCACGTTCTCCGCTACGACGCGGCCGGGTCTGACGGCGTGGACTCGGTGTTCGCCAAGCTCTACCGGCCCGGGGCGGCGCGACGAGCCGCGGACATCGCGGCCGCCGTGGCCGACCGCGTCGAGCGGGGCCGTCCCGACATCACTGCCGTTCGCCCACTTGCCGGTTCGGCGAGCTCCGACGTCCTGCTGTACCCACGAGTCGCGGGGGGACCGCTGTCCGCTCGCCTGTGGGACCGGGCACCGTTGCCGTCGCGACACCTCCCGACTGCGGGGGCCGTGCTCCGGGCCCTGCACGAGGGCACGGCCGAGCCGACGCCGGACCTGGCCCGGCGGGACGTCGGGGGCGAGATCACCGCCGTCGCTCGCGCGGCCGAGCACCTCGTCCCCCTGCTACCGGTGGCAGCCGACCGGGTAGGCAGGCTGCTGGAACGGGCCCGGGTGCTCAGCGACGAGCTCCCGGGCGAGCCGGACCGGTTCGCGCACGGTGACTTCAAGGCCGACCACGTCTGGGCCGCCGGCGACCAGCTGACCCTCCTCGACTTCGACACGTGCTGTCTGGCCGAGCCGGCGCTCGACATCGGCAAGTTCCTCGCCGACCTGTCCTTCTGGTACGCGATGACGTCGCGACCAGGACTCGTCGCCGCGCAGGAGGCGTTCCTGAGCGGCTACGGCGGGCTCCCGGAGGAGCGGCTCGCCAGAGTGCGGCTCGTCGAGGCCGTGGTCATGACCAAGCTCGTCATCAGGCGGCTGCGCCGATTCGACGCCCGATGGTCCGAGCGCACCGAGGCTCTCACCCGCTCGGCGGAGCGCCTGCTCACCGTCGGGCCGCTTGCCGCACCTGCGCCTCGTCGTCCAGCAGATCGAGAGCCAGCCGTAACCGGTCGGGTTTGAGCTGCAGCCAGCTACGAACCGCGACCCGGGCGAGGGTCAGGCCGCGGTAGGCCGTCACCCGGTCCCGCAGCACAGCGACGTCGGCGACGTCTGCGGCACGGAGGTAGGACTCCCAGAACAGGCGGTCCACGTGCTCGCCGACGCCGTCGGCCCGTCCCGAGGATCGTGCGGCCTTGCCGACGACGAGCGAGAGGTACGCCACGAAGTGTCCGAGGTCGAGCGCGGGCTCGGCCGTGCAGACCGTGTCCAGGTCGACGAGCCCACTGAGGGGGCCGTCGAACAGGACCTGGGCGGGCGTCAGGTCACCGTGAGCGCACTGCGGGGCACCACCTGGTTCCCGGGCCACCTCGGCAACCGGGAGCAGCCGCGTCCTCAGCTGTTCCGCGAGCGCCGGCGCGAAAGGTTCGACGCCGTCGAGCTGTGCGGCCACGGCCTCGAGCTCCCCGACAAGTGTCCGGGACACCCCGACCCTGACCGGCGACGCGTGCAGGCTCGCGGTGATCCGCGCGCACGTTGCCAACGCTGACTCGACCGTCAGGCCGGACTGCTCCGCGACCTCCGAGCCCGCCACCCGCTGCTTCACCAGGGCAGGTATCCGCGGGATCCCGGGCAGGGCCTCGAGCAGCACCAGTCCCACGTCGGGCAGGTACCCCCGGAAGCGCGGGACCAGGAACTGGAACCCTTCGCGAGACCGGGACGACACGTGGGCGCGCACGGCGTCGGCCGCGGGACCGACACCGGCACCCTGGTCGTCCGAGTAGATCTTGCCGAACAGCACCTGCTTCAGGCTGCGACCGCTCGAACCCAGCCTCCAGAGGACGTCGTACCGCAGGACGCATCGACCTCTCCGGGCGTACTGCACGAGATGAGGTCGGCACTCCTGCAGGACGAGGCCTTCGGGCGAGCCGACGAACGCCGTGGCCAACGTCTCCCCGAGACGGGGCGCGTCCGTGGCGTCGAGCAGCCCCGGCAGGTCGGCGTCCAGCGGGTAAGCGTGCAGCACGAGTCGCAACGCCGGCACTTGGTCGACGGTACGAGCGAACATGCCGAGGTCCGCGCGTCCCATCGCGCGATCTGCGAGCGGGAGGAGTCTGCCGCCCAGCAGCTCGTCGCAGGCGCTCGTGGTCTGGAGGATGTGCCCACCGACCAGGTGCTCCACGACCCGACCGGACGTCTCGTCACGGATGCCCAGCCGGTAGCGCAACGTCGCGCCGTGCCCAGGCTCGAGCAGCACCTTGCCCGGCTCGCACCAGTCGAGGACCCAGCCGGCGCCCAGCATCTGTTGGAGCCTGGGCGCCATCTCGTTCCTGTCCAGCGCACCTCGCAGCCCGGGCAGCCAGCGGTCCAGTGCAGGGCCACGGAGGGGATCGACCTCCGCCGCGCCGTCGCCACGAGTGGAGCGCGGCGAGGGTGGCAGCCGGCCTGACCCCGCCTGCGGCGCTGCCTCGACGGGGGACATCACCGGCAGCTGGCTGCTGAGCTGCCGGAAGGCCGCGGGTGACGCCGGGAGCGGGACCGCCTGCATCAGCACCGTCTCGAAGGCCCGGTGCCGACCCGAGGCGGCGACCGTCTCCTCGTCCTCGAAGCCGGCGGCCACGGCGACGGCCACCGGGCTGGGCCTCGCGTCGCTCGGCGGCTTCCCGAACTGGCGATGGTGCAGGTCCGCGTACAGGCCGTCCCGGGCGAGCAGCTCCGCGGGGGGGCCGTCCTCCAGGACGCGGCCGGCGGAGACGACGAGGACCCGGTCCACGTCGCGGATCAGGTTGAAGTCGTGGGAGATGATCAGTGCGGTCTTGCCACCGACCAGCGTGTGCAGCGCTGCGTGGACGAGGTCGGACGACTCTGCGTCCAGGCCGGTGGTGGGCTCGTCCAGGACCAGTATGGGAGCGTCTCGCACGAAGGCGCGGGCAATGGCCAGACGCTGACGTTGCCCTCCCGACAGGGTCGCCGCCCGTTCCCCCAGCACGGTGTCGTAGCCCTGCGGCAGTGCGGTGACGAAGTCGTGGGCGTTCGCCCGCTTCGCGGCGAGGACGACGTCGTCGAAGGTTGCGCCCTCGCGCCCGTAGGCGATGTTCTCGGCCACCGACCCGGAGAAGAGGACGGTCTCCTGGAGGACCATGCTGATCTGCCCCCGCAGCGAGTCGAGGGTGAACTCCCTGATGTCGTATCCGTCCAGCCGGACCGAGCCGACGTGCGGGTCGTAGAGCCGGGGGATCAGCTGGGCGATCGTGCTCTTGCCGCCACCGCTGTGCCCGACCAGCGCGACCGTCTCGCCCGCCGGGATCGCGAAGCTCAGCGAGTCGAGTGCGAGCCGGCTCACCTCTTCGTCACTGCCCTCTCCCGGAGGGGCCTCGTACGCGAAGCTCACGTCGGCGAACTCGATCTCCCCACGAAGCGGCGGCGCCGTGAATGCGTCAGGAGCGTCCACCACCGATGGCCGGCGATCCAGGAGGTCGCTGACCCGCTCGACGCTGGCGTAGAGCTTCGCGATGGTGTTCCACTCCTTGATGATCCGCCGCGTCGGCTTGAACATCTGCTGGATCAGGAGGATGAGCGTCACCAGGGTGCCTGCCGTGATCGTCGGGGCACCGATAACAACCGCACCGACCCAGATCACGACGGCGATGATGACGGCCTCGAGGACGCTCACCGTGAAGCTGAAGGCCGCCTCGAGCCGCGCCGTCCGGAACACGGCGTGCATCGCGGACCGGCTGCGGTCGGCGAAGCGCTGCTGCTCGTAGTCGTTGCGGCCGTACGTCTGGACCACTCCGATCGACATCAGCATCTCCTGCGCCGTCGATGCCAGGTCCCCCTCGCGCGCGCGCAGCTGCTTGGCCGCGGCCTTGATGCGCCGGGAGAAGGCGTTCGACACGACGGCGAGCACCGGGACGATCACCAGAGCGAGCAGCGTCACCTGGATCGACTGGGTCAGCAGGAACGCGATGGTTCCGACGATCAGCAGGAGGCTGCCGATGATGTCGCTCAGGGAGCTCACGACGAAGTCCTCGAGTGCCGTGACGTCGGCCGTGATCCGCGTCAGGACGTCGCCGGCCCGCCGCCTGACGTGGAAGGCGAGGGACAGCTTCTGCAGATGCTTGAACAGCGCCTGCCGCAGGTTGTATCCGATGGTCCGTCCCGCCTTGGCCAGCGCGATCTCTGCGAGCGAGTCGCTCAGGCTGTTGACCGCGGTGAGCCCGATCAGTGCCAGGGCGAGCATTGCGATCGTGCCCTCGAAGGACTGGGCGAAGGACAGCTCGGCTCTGTCCCCGGTCAGGAAGTCGACGAGGTAGCCCAGGAGCAGCGGTTCGAACACGGCCGTCGAAGCTTCAGCCACGAGGAGCAGCACGGCGAACCCGAACGCCCGCCGCTGGCCGACGGCGAACCTGCGGAACAGGGCGACCGTACGCGTGAGGTCGCCGCGGCCGCTCATCGAGTCCCAGCCAGCGCGGGCCGGTACAGGTCGGCGAGCAGGCCGGCGCCTCTGCGCACGTCGAACCCGTCACGGACGGTCCGTCGGGCCGCGCCACCCAACCGTTCCCGCATCTCGTCGTCGGCGAGGGACAGGGCCAGTCGGTCGGCAATGCCGGCGACGTCCCGGGGGGCCGCGAGCAGGCCGTTCTCGCGGTCGCGGACGATCTCGGTGATGCCGCCCGCGGCGGTCGCGACGACCGGCAGGCCACAGGCCATCGCCTCCACGACGACGTTGGGTATTCCGTCGCGGTCTCCGTCGGGCGTGACGTAGGGGGTCAGGGCGAACACGTCCGCCTGCATCAGGTCGTCCAGCAGCTCCTTGCGGGTTCGCGCGCCCGCCAGCGTCGCCACGGCGTCGAGGCCGAGCCGCGTGATGAGATCGGCCAGCTCGGGCCGCCGCGGACCGTCACCGTAGATGGTGCAGCGGAACTCGCAGCCCCGCTCCGCCACCAGCCGGCACGCGGAGATCAGGTCGTCGAAACCCTTCTTCTCCGTCAACCGGCCGACCGAGACGACGCGAAGCGGGACGCCGGCCACGCGCCGCCTGACCGGCCCGGGGCGGAACGCCTCCAGGTCCACTCCGTGGTGGACGAGTCGTATCCGACTCGCCACGGGGGCCGGCACGAGCGCGCGAAGCCGGTCGGCTGCCTCCTGGTGACAGGTGACAGCGAAGGTGGCCGAGCGGACCCGCTCGGCAAGAGCGGCTCCCGGCACCTGCCAGACGTCCCGGGCATGTCCTGTGAAGCTCCAGGGCACGCCGGTCAGGTCATGGGTGAGCATCGCGACGGCGGCAGGGTCGTGGGCGAAGTGCGCATGCAGGTGGACGACTCGCCGGTCGTTGCGCTGACCGGCCCGCATGACCTCGGCGAGCCGCAGCGCGAGGGTCAGGCAGCGCCACCGGCCGGCCACGTGGTAGCCCTGGTCCCAGTCCCGGTGCCTCATCACTCGCCACGCCGCCCGCAGGTAGCCCCGCGGGTTCCGCAGGACCGCGCGGAGATGCTCACCGAACGCCGCGCCGGTCACGTCCCGATCTTCGTCGAGGACGTGGACTGGCGCCACGACGCGTTCCAGCTCCTGTTGCGTTCGGGTCTCGCCGGACGCGGCCAGCGACACGATCCGGAGGGGCACTCCGAGGCGTTCGAGGCCGAGCACCTCATCGAGGACGAACGTCTGCGAGAGCCGCGGCCAGCTGCGGACGAGGTAGACGATCTCCTCGCGCCCTGACGAGCGGTCAGGCGATGCGGTCACGGAAGGCCATGCCCTGCTCGAGGATCGACGACAGCTGACGCGGCTGGTCCTCGGAGTCCGGGCGAGGCCGGACGCCGCGCACGGAGCACAGCTGCTTGGCGATCTTGGCGCACGTGTAGGCGCCGTACCACTCGAAGCGTGGGCCCAGGCGGCGGCCGGACCTCTGCGCGTACGTCGTGAGGAACCGCTCCTCTGCCGACGCGATGCGGTCGGCGGCGGCGGCGTGGCGGCAGGCCAGGAGGCGCAGGTGCGCGCAGAAGTGCCCCACGTCGTACATCGGGTCGCCGAAGCGCACCTCGTCGAAGTCGATGACCCTTGCCCCGGGGCCGACGAGCACGTGCTTGTAGTGGAAGTCCTTGTGTATCGCGGTGTCGGCCGCGTCGGCCGCAGGCTGGACGATCCCCACGGTGGTCGCGAGATCGGCGGCCAACCGGGTGGCGTCGGGACCGTGGCTCGGGTGGGCGTGGGCGACCATGGCGGCCCAGGCCTGCAGGTTGGTCACCTCCACGCCGATCTGCATGCGCCGGTCGAGGTCTATCCGGGCAGAGTGCAGCCGCGCGAGCCAGGCCGCCGCCAGCTCGACGGCATCCGTCGGACTGCCGTCGACGATGGCCTCGTCGAGCAACGTCCCTTGGACCGGAACGTAGACGAGCATGGACAGGTCCAGCACGCCGCCAAGCGGTCGGGGGACGCCGAGATCCGTCGACCGTGCGAACGCCCCTCCCCAGAGCCCTCGCAGGATCCCGTCGACGCGGATCATCTGCGTCGGCTGCGGGTAGAGCTTTCCCAGAACAGTCAGCGATCGCCCACCGACCGTGACCTCGTACTGGATGGCGCCTCGGTTGCCCTTCTTGTACGCCATCAGCTTGGCGTAGGCCAGCCGAGGCGACTCCCCGTCGACCCGGAGGGGGTCCAGCAGCGGCTCGAGCACCGGCCCCATCACCTCGACATCGAGGGCAAGGCGGAGGATAGGTAGACCCGTCTCGTTGAACGCGGTCGGATGCGCACCGACACTGGTGGACGTCATGACCTGCGCGACTGCTGTCTCTCGCAGAGGAGGCCGAGCGTTCACGCCGTCGGGCTCGCCGGTCTGGTGCACAACCATGCGCGGGCTCCCGGGTGGGGCAGGCCCCTGGATACTACGCCGATGAGTGACGCCTCGGGTCGGCGTCTCGGCGCGTACGACCTGCTCGACGTGCTGCACCACGGCCCGACGTCCACGACCTACCGCGGGCGCGCCGGCGACCGCCCGCTCGCCGTCACCGTTTTCGAGGGGCAGAGGGAACCTGCCGTCGTCGATGCGTTGCTGCAGGAGATCCTGGCCGTCGCCCGTCTGCGCCATCCGAACATCACGCGCATCCAGGACGCCGGTGCGCAAGATGGGCAGGTCTTCTTCGTCGAGGAGCAGCGCCCGGGTCAGACCCTCGCCGACCTTCCGCGCGTGGGGCTGGACCCGGCGGGGGCCGTCAGCGTCCTGGCTGCTGTGCTGTCCGGTCTCGGGCACGCGCACAGCGCCGGCGTGGTCCACCAGAACGTCACACCGCGGCATATCGTCATCAGTCCGCCGTTCCGACCCGTTCTGACGGATTTCGCCATCGGCCGCGGTCTGCCGCTCGAGCCGTCGGGCGCGGCAGGGCAACGGATGGTCATTGGCACGCCGGCGTACCTGGCCCCGGAGCAGGCTTTCGGGCTGCCGGCCGACCCGCGCAGCGACCTGTACTCGGCCGGTGTCGTGCTGTTCGAGCTCCTGACCGGGCACGCGCCGTTCGAGGGCAGCGACCCGGGGACGGTCCTTCGAGACCAGGCGACGCGGCAACCTCCGACCCTGCGCGGGTTCCGCCCGGACCTTCCCGAGTTCCTGGAGGACGTGGTGCAACGAGTGCTGGCCAAGGACCCGCGCCGGCGCCATCAGAACGCGGCGGATCTGATCGCCGACCTGACGGCCGTGTCGCACGGTGCGCACGCTCGGCCTCCCGACACCATCGCGTCGGACTACTCAGGCGGGGTCAGCGCATTCTCGGAGGGTCGCTGGGAGGAAGCCGTCGAGCTGCTGACCCGGGTCGCCGACGCCGACCCGGGCTACGAGGACGTCGAAGACCTGTTGAGTGCAGCGGAGGCTGCCCTCGGCGCCGCCCCGGACGGTTGACCGCGCCGGCGATTTGTCCCCCTTCCGCTCTCGCGGGCCAGCGGCCAACATGACAGGTGCTCCTGAAGGCGGAGCAGCCAGGCTCAACGGTGCTCCACCTCAGGATGGCGGTCAGTGGGATGAAGCACAGCAGCGGGAACGGGCCGCGAGTACTGCTCTACTCCCAGGACGGGTTGGGCCTCGGCCACTTGCGCCGTACGAGCTCCATCGCCGGAGCCCTGGTCGGTCACCGGGACGACGTGACCGTCCTGACGATCGTCGACTCGCCACTCGGGCCGTTCTTCGGCCCGGGACCAGGACGCGACTGCGTCAAGCTGCCCTCGATCGTGAAGCTCCGCCCTGGTGTGTGGGAGCCCGTCAGTCTCGGACGCCCGTTCGACGAGGTGTCGGCGCTCCGCCGCGACATGCTGCGCACCATCGGGACGAGCTTCCGACCCGACGTGGTTCTCGTCGACCACATGCCTCACGGCGCCGCCGGGGAGCTGCTCCCCCTTCTGCGCGCGATGCGGGACCTTCCGACACCACCGCGATGTGTGCTTGGTCTGCGCGACATCATCGACGCGCCGCGTGTGGTCCGACGGGTCTGGTCCGACGAGGGGGCGTTCTCGGCCATGGAGGAGTGCTACGACGTCGTGCTCGTCTACGGACGGCAGGACGTGTTCGACCCGGTGCACGAGTACGGGTTCCCCGATGCCGTCGCCGGTCGGGTCCGCTACACCGGATATGTCTGCAGGGCGGGCACGGGTCGTTACCCAGGGACCATTCGCGCGCGCAGGGGCCGATCGGGGGCGGCGCCGGACGCCGGCTTCCTGGTGGCCACCGCGGGAGGCGGCGCCGACGCGTATCCCATGATGAGTGCCGTGCTCGACGCGGTCCCGTTGCTCAGCTCGGTCCGGCCGTGGTCCGCGGTGCTCGTCACCGGACCGTTCATGCCGCGCGACCAGCGTCGTGACCTGGCGCGGCGCGCGGCGCCGTTGGGTGTCCGGGTCAGGCCTTCGGTGAGCGACCCGTTGAGCTATGTGGAGGCGGCGGACGTCGTCGTTGCCATGGCGGGGTACAGCAGCACCGTCGAGGCGGTCCGCTCGGGCACCCCGACGGTCCTGGTTCCGCGACGCGGCCCCAGCGCCGAGCAAGGCATGCGGGCGGCCCGCTTCGCGGCCCGCGGCTGGACGGCAGCGGTGGAGCCCGACCGCGTGAGCGGTGAGAGTGTCGCCGAGGCGGTCCTCGAACGACTCACGCCGACCGCGGAGCCGGATGAGTTCCCGGCGAACGGGCTGGAGATCGTGGTTGACCAGCTGGTCGCGCTTCTCGACGGTGGCCGCACGAGCCCACCCGTTCCGGCCCAGGCGACGCCGACATCGGTCCCTGCCGGGTGACGGGGCCGTGCACCAGACCCTGGACTTCGACCGTGGCCTTCTCAGGCTGCCGGCGATCGACGACGACACGATGGTCGCGCGACTGCTCGCACCGGAGATCCGGCAGCCACAGGTGCGGCGCCAGGACACAAAGTACGAGCCCGCCGTCCGGTGCGTGGCCGCGTACGAGGTGCGACCCCACGGACGGTCGGAGACGTCACCGGTGATGGGGGCAGTCGTCGTCACCCCGGGCGAGGTCATCGCGTTCCCGATCGACCGCGACCCGCAGCTACCCGGGCTCGCGCAGGCGCTGGACGGGTCCACCATGGCCGACCGGTTGGCCGCGGCGGTCGGCTCCACCGGTGGCTCGGCGGGGTGTCGGGCCCATCCCGTCCGGTACAAGCCCGGGGTCCGATGCGTCATCCGCTTCGACGTCGAGACGGCTGCGGGGTCGAGCGTGCTCTACGGCAAGCTCTACGC
>JBOGDX010000058.1:0-10270 GCA_050743225.1 Actinomycetes bacterium
TCGTGGTGGTGAGCGGCGGCACCGCGCACGGCGTCGCGCTGGAGGCGCCGCGGTCGGTCCGCGGCCCGGTCGGTCGCGGAAAGGCGCTGGCCATGGGGACCCTGGCGGCGGCCAACGTCTCGCTGGGCCCGTTCCGGTGGGCGGGCCGGCAGCGGTGGTTCGCCGAGCCGCCGCACATGCACGTCTCGCTGCTGCTGCTGTCCGCGTCCGTCGCCCCTCCCAAGATCGGCGACGAGCTCGACTGCGAGGTACGGCTGACGACGCTGCACCCCGACCGGGTCGCCCCGCTCCCCACCTGACGTCCCCCCGCCGTCGTCGCCGCGGAGTCGACCACGTATGGCAGGCGGGCACCCGCTTCAGCAGGCGGGCACGCATCCTGACGTGTCCGCAGGCCTGCTGAAGCAGACGGTGTCGGTCATCCCGCCCGGCGACGCTGCGCAACTCGCGCGTGCGCGGCGAGCACCCTGGCGCGGATGACGTGCGGCCGGTGATGCTCGGCGAACGTCCAGCGCACGACCTCGTTGCCTTGAGCCCGGAACCGGTCTTCGCGTCGCTTCTCCCGCCACACGATCCGGGCCGCCTCCTCCGGGTCGGTGTCCACGCCGATCCCGTACTTGCCCTTGCCGTCGAGCTCGCCGAGGACGCCGTCCCAGCCGAAGTCGGCATAGCCGATCAGGCCGTCCTCGTCGTACACCGGCACCTGGAGGTCCAGCGGAGCCACGCCCTGTTGGATCAGCACTACGCGCGACCACGACTCGCCGGGGTTCGCGGCCCGGCCGTCGGCGATCGGCAGGGCGCCGCTGGCCACCCGCGCACCCGGCCAGCTCCGGGAGGTCGCCCACACCTCCTCGAGCTCCTCCCTGGAGACGCCCATCCGCAGTGCCGAGTCGAACGCCGCCACCGCGCACTCGAGGCGGTGGGTCCCTCTGGCGACGTCGACCGCTGTGCGCGCGATCGTTGACAGATCCAGGGCACCGTCCCGGCGTACGACGTGGTGCTCCGGCAGCTCGGCCGCGTGGTGCTTGACCCCGGCCTCTTCGCGCGTCCCCGCGGCGAGGGAGCGGGTGACGTGCAGCAGCGAGTGGTCCGCGTCGAGCAGCTCGAGGTCGAGTTCTTGCGCCGCGGTCTCGTGACTGAGCACCGCCGGCGAGGTCAATGCCAGCGCCAGTGCGCCGACCCGCATGCGGTGCTGCTCGGCTGGGGTGGCACCGACGTACGCCTCGCGCAGCGCGTAGATCCCACGCCTGACCGACACAAGCTGCTTGCCGGTCCGGAGGCGCTGCACCTCCTTCTCGGTGTGACCCGCCGCGTATGCCTGCGCGGCGGTGAAGACACCCCGCTGGGCGGCGGCGAGGGCGATCAGGCTGGGCGCCAGGAAGGGTACGTCCGTCATCGGCCGAGTCTGGACGCCGCGAGGTCACCCGTGGCGACGCTCGTCCACAGGACCGAGTGCCACTCCGGCCGCTCGACACACTTCAGCAGGCTGACGGACCCCTCAGGAGGCGTGCCGGCCTGCTGAGGCGTCCGCAGACCTGCCATACGTGGTCGACTCCCGGAAGGCGGGGCGGAGCGCGAAGGTGTCCGGGGCGCCGTCGAGCACGCCGCCCGCGGGGTCGTCGGCGACAGGGGACCCGTCGGGAGCCGTCCGCACCGGGTCGTACTCCGGCCGCAGCACGTCGCGCACCACCACGCCGCACAGCCAGAGCGTCCCGGCGACGTGGGCGAGCACCGTGGCGCCGTACCCGTCCTCACCCAGCGCCCGCTCCGGGTTGCCCGGCGGGTAGCCGGCGATGAGCATCCAGATGCCGAAGAAGTGGATGACCTCGCCGGCTTGCCAGATCAGGAAGTCGCGCCATCGCGGCCGGGCCAGCGCGGCGAGCGGCAGCAGCCACAAGAGGTACTGAGGCGAGTAGACCTTGTTGGTGAGCAGGAAGGCCGCCACCACCAGGAACACGAGCTGGGGCAGCCGGGGCCGCCGTCGCGCGGTCAGGGCGAGCGCCGCGACACCAATACAGCACGCCACGAAGGCGCCCCCGGCGACGGCGTTCAGCGCTGAGAGTGGCACCGGGTGCCCCTGCTGGCTCAGCACGAACCAGATCGAGCTGAACCCCGCGGCCCGCTCCTCCGAGAGCCGGTAGAAGCGCGCCCAGCCGTCGAAGTCCGCCAGCATCACCGGCACGTTCACCGCGGCCCAGCCGCACCCGGCCGCCACCACCGTCGCCCACCACTCCCGCATGCGTCCGCCCCGCAAGCAGAGCAGCAGGAGGGGGCCGAGCAGGAACAACGGGTAGAACTTCGTGGCGGCCGCCAGCCCGATGAGCAGGCCCGCGGCCAGCGGTCGCTCACGCGCCCAGGCGAGCATGCCGAGCGCGAGCAGCGCCACCGCCCATAGGTCCCAGTTGATGGTGCCCGCCAGGGCCAGTCCCGGTGCCAGGGCCACCATCGCGGCATCCCACGGCCGGCGCCCGGCGACCAACGCTGTCGCAACCACTGCCACGGCCGCGCACACCGCGAGCGCCAGCGCGTTCACGTCGAAGTAGCGCCGCGACCGCTCGCCCGGGTCGGCGTCACCGGGCACCAGCTGGGCCGTCAGCCACATGACCGCGCCGGTCAGGACCGGGTACTCGACCTGACGGTCACCCTCCTGGCCGATGTAGGGCACCTCGCCGTCGGCCAGACCCCGGCCGAAGTACAGCGGTGGGATGTCGCTGTAGCAGGCGTGCACGTAGTTGCCCGGCGCGGACCAACCGGTGTCGCGGCAGTAGTCCTTCTGCAGCAGGCCAAGGCCGCAGGTGAGAAAGGTGAGTGCGAGCAGCACTCGCAGCGGCGTCCACCAGCCGGCACCGCGTCGCGCCCGTCGGCCGAGCGGCCCGCCGATGACCTCGCTCCCTGCCCGCACGACCGGGTCGTCGCGTGAAGGCGCGACGACCTCATCCGGCACCAGCGTCAACCGGCACCTGGCGAGATGGTGATGGTCTCGCCCGGCGGCGGCGGGCTCGACTGCCCGGGTGGCGTGCTCGGTGGCCCCGGCGTTGCCGGGACCGAGGGCGACGGGGGTGCCGAGGGTGTCGGCGACGTCTCCGTCTCGCTGGGCGTCGGCGACGGCGGGGGCGGCGGGTTCACGGGCTGGCCGACGAACGCCGGCTCCGGGAAGTCCTCGACCGCCTTGCCCTGCATGGCGCCCTGCATGAACGCGGTCCAGATGCGGGCGGGGTACTCACCGCCGAAGAACGTCGAGAGACCGCCCACACCGTCGAGATCGGCCTTGCCAGTCCCCTTGTAGAAGCTCACCGCGGCCGACAGCTGCGGGGTGTACCCGACGAACCAGGCCGACGTCGTGGTGTCCTCGCGCAGCGCCGCCGTGCCGGTCTTGCCGGCGGCCGGACGCCCCAGGGCGCTGGCCTCGGCGCCGGTGCCGCTCTTGACGACACGTTGCAGCGCGTAGCCCACGTCGGCGGTCACGTCCTCGTCGAAGGCTCGCGCGGTCCCGTCGTCGGCCTGGTAACGGGTGCCGCCGTTGGCTCCCCTCACCTCCTGCACGACGTGCCACTGCGCCGCCTCGCCCTGCGCCGCGAACGTGGCATAGGCGTTGGCCATGTCGATGTTGCGCACGGACGCGGTGCCGAGCGGGATGACGGCGTTGGCCTCGAGGCCGGGGGTGTCCTCGGGGATCCCTGCGGCGACCGCGGCATCGAGCACGCGACGAGGCCCGATCTCGAGCGTCAGGTCGACGTACGCCGTGTTGATGCTGTCCTCAGTGGCCCTGACGAGGTCGACGGCCGAGCCGTAGTCGTTGTCGAACTCGTTGTTGACCTCCTTGTCGGTCCCAGGCAGCTCCAGCGGGGAGTTGCCGTGGAACCGGCTGCGCAGGCTCACGTCGTCCTCGAGGGCCGCGGCGAGGGCGAACGGCTTGAAGGAGGACCCGGGCTGGACCCGAGCCTGCGTTGCCTGGTTGAGCTGTCCGGCCTCCGACCCGCCGTACATCGCGAGCACTGCGCCCGTCCCGGGCTGGACCGCCGAGAGGCCGATGTGAACGTTGCGGGCGTTCTCGCGCGGCCGCTCCTGACGGACGGCACGCACCGCGGCGCGCTGGGACTTGCGGTCGAACGTGCTCACGACCCGCAGTCCGCCGAGGTCGATGTCGCGGTCGGTGAAGCCGTGCACCTTCAGCTCGCGCCGCACCGCGTCCATCAGGTAGTAGTTCGTGCCGCCGCGCGGCTTGCGCGGGTCGGCCGTGTCGGGCACCTCCATGCCGGCCCGCTCACCCGCCGGCAGCCACCCCTTGGCCACCATGCCGTCCAGGACGTACTCGAAGCGGCCCCGCAGCTGCTCCTGGTCCTCGTCGGGGTCGTAGTTGGCGGGTGACCGGATGACCGACGCGAGGACCGCGCCTTCCTCGACCGTGAGCTTCGACGCCGGCTTGTCGAAGTAGGTCTGCGCGGCGGTCTCGATGCCGTAGGCCCCGCGACCGAAGTAGATGGTGTTCAGGTAGTCCGAGAGGATCTTGTCCTTGTCGTCGCGGCGGTCGAGCTTGACCGCGATGAAGAACTCCTTGAGCTTGCGGGTGTACGTCCGCTCCTGTGAGAGGTAGGCGTTCTTCGCGTACTGCTGGGTGATCGTGGAACCGCCCTGCGTGGAACCGCCCCGCAGGTTGTTCCAGAAGGCCCGCGCGATGCCGGTCGGCGAGATGCCGCGGTTCTCGTAGAAGGACCGGTCCTCGGCCGCGAGCACCGCCTTCTGGACATGGTCGGGCACTTGGTCCAGCGGCACGATGATGCGGTTCTGCTTGCCGAAGCGGCCGATCTCGGACTTGCCGTTGTCGAAGTAGATGATGGTGGTCTGGGCGCTGATCAGCTCGTCGGGCTCGGGGATCGGGGTTGCGGCGTACGCCACGCCGACGAGGGCCACCAGCGTGAGGAACCCGACACCGCACAGCGCCAGGAACTGCCGGAACGACGGGATGAAGCGTCGGATGCCGTCGTAGTCCTGGCGCGGGTAGTCGACTCTCACGGCACTCGTCCTGGTGGTCCGGTGGCGGGTGGGTGGGTCGTTTGGTGCCCGGCGGGGGGCTCGGTGGCGAGACATGGCGGTGCGCCAGCCTAACGACGCACCGCCTGCCGCCCCGCAGCGCCACGGCTGAGGGCGCCCCTGTCGCCGCCGTCCCCCAGGACGTAGGACCGGATGAGATGGTTCCAGGCGCACCCGGAGCAGACCTCGACGACGTACACCCGGAACTCGCCGTGCTCGCGCGCCATCACCTCGAGCTCGGCGGCGACCTTGACCCGCCCGGCGTACGGTCCGAGCTGGTCGCCGTACACGTAGCTCACCTGCACCAGCCGCTGACGCCGGCACACCGGGCACTCCCGCCCGGTCGGCTCCCCGTGGTGCCTCGCGGCGCGCAGCAGGTAGGGATGGGCGTCGCAGACGTCCTCACGCGTGCTCGTGCCCGCGACCAGCGAGGTCAGCGTGGCCCGCCGAGCGAGCCCGTAGTCGACCACCGACCGCGGGGTGCTCCCGACGGCCGCGCGCGACCCCGACCGCAGCGGGCGATCACGTCCGGTGGCCACGGAATCGAGCGTACGACGGGCGTGAGCCGTCCGGCCGAGTTCTGCACAGCCTCCGCCGGGCTGCCGACTTGCGCCCGGCACGACCGCGGCCTATCTTCGCGATGTATCAGCTCGATACATCGACTGACAGCTCGGGGAGGCGGACGTGGCCAAGCGCTCCGGCGTGCTCGAGCTCGCCGTGCTCGGCCTGCTCCAGGAGAGCCCGCTGCACGGGTACGAGCTGCGCAAGCGGCTCAACGCCCTGCTCGGGTCCTTCCGCGCGTTCTCCTACGGCTCGCTCTACCCCTGTCTCAAGCAGCTGCTGCGGGCCGGCTTCATCGCCGAGGACACCGGCGGGCTGGGCGTGGCGGTCGGCGCGGGCAAGCGCTCCCGCATCGTCTACAAGCTGACGGCAGAGGGCAAGGAGCACCTGCAGGGCCTGCTCGCCGAGAGCGGCCCGGCAGCCTGGGAGGACGAGGGGTTCGGTGTCCGGTTCGCCTTCTTCGGGCGTACGGACGCAGCGACCCGGCTGCGCATCCTCGAGGGCCGGCGGTCGCGGCTGGAGGAGCGCGTCGAGGTCTTCCGCACCGCGCTCTCGCGCACCCGCGAGCGCCTCGACAGCTACACCCTCGAGCTGCAGCGGCACGGCCTGGAGTCCGTCGAGCGCGAGGTCCGCTGGCTCTCCGAGCTGATCGACGACGAGCGGCGCCGCCGGGTGCCGCCGCCCACCAAGACCCCGAAAGACACGGGAGAACGCAACAGATGAAGGAGCACCCCATGGGTTCGGTTCGCGTGGCCATCGTCGGCGTCGGCAACTGCGCCGCCTCGCTGGTCCAGGGCGTCGAGTACTACAAGGACGCCGACCCGCACAGCCGGGTGCCCGGCCTGATGCACGTGCAATTCGGTCCCTACCACGTCCGCGACGTCGAGTTCGTCGCCGCGTTCGACGTCGACGCCAAGAAGGTCGGCGAGGACCTCTCGCACGCGATCGTCGCCAGCGAGAACAACACGATCAAGATCTGTGACGTGCCGCCCACCGGGGTCACCGTCGCCCGCGGCCACACGCTCGACGGCCTGGGCAAGTACTACCGCGAGACGATCACCGAGTCCGACGAGGAGCCGGTCGACGTCGTGGCCGCGCTACGCGAGGCCGAGGCGGACGTGCTCGTCTGCTACCTGCCGGTCGGCTCGGAAGACGCCGCCAAGTTCTACGCGCAGTGCGCGATCGACGCCGGAGTCGCGTTCGTCAACGCGCTCCCGGTGTTCATCGCCGGTACGCCCGCGTGGGCGAAGAAGTTCGAGGACGCCGGTGTGCCGATCGTCGGCGACGACATCAAGTCCCAGGTCGGCGCGACCATCACCCACCGGGTGCTGGCCAAGCTGTTCGAGGACCGCGGCGTGATCCTGGACCGCACGTACCAGCTCAACGTCGGCGGCAACATGGACTTCAAGAACATGCTCGAGCGCGATCGCCTCGAGTCGAAGAAGATCTCGAAGACGCAGGCCGTCACGAGCAACATGGAGAACAAGCTCGCCGCCCGCGACGTCCACATCGGTCCCTCCGACTACGTCGCCTGGCTGGACGACCGCAAGTGGGCGTACGTCCGGCTGGAGGGGCGCAACTTCGGCGACGCGCCGCTGAACATGGAGTACAAGCTCGAGGTCTGGGACTCGCCCAACTCGGCTGGCGTCATCATCGACGCCATCCGTTGCGCGAAGATCGCCAAGGACCGCGGCATCGGCGGCCCGATCCTGTCCGCGTCCTCCTACTTCATGAAGTCGCCGCCGGAGCAGTACGACGACGAGACCGCGAAGAACAAGGTGGAGCAGTTCATCCGGGGCGAAGTCGAGCGGTAGAACCTCGAGTCGTCAGGCTCTCGCGGGGGTTCCACCCGTTGAGAGCCTGACAACTGGGAATGGCAGAGTTCTTGGTCGCCGTACGCTCGTGCGGTGTCCTACGCCGGTGACCTGCGCGCGGTCGTCCGGCACCGTGACTTCCGCCGCCTCTTCGCGACGCGCCTGACGTCGCAGGCCGCCGACGGCGCGTTCCAGGCCGCGCTGGCGAGCGTGTTCTTCTTCTCCCCGGAGCGCCAGACGTCGGCCGGCAGCGTGGCGGCCGCGTTCGCGGTCCTGCTGCTGCCCTACTCCGTCGTAGGGCCGTTCGCCGGCGTCCTGCTCGACCGCTGGCGCCGCCGTCAGATCCTCGTCGTCGCCAACCTGCTGCGGTCGGCGATGGTCCTGGGCGTTGCCGCTCTGACCTTCTCCGACGTGAGGGGGATCCCGCTCTACGCCGCGGTGCTGGCCTGCCTGTCGGTGAACCGGTTCTTCCTGGCCGGGCTGTCGGCGGCGTTGCCGCACGTCGTCACCCGCGACGAGCTGGTGATGGCCAACTCGGTGTCGACCACGACGGGCACGATCGTGGCGATCAGCGGCGGTGGCGTCGGCTTCGCCCTCAAGCAGCTGCTCGGCGGCGGGTCGACGGCGGACGCACAGGTGATCGTCGTCGCCGCACTCGCCTACGCCTTGGCGGCGGCCCTGGCCGCGCGGATGGACCGCGACCTGCTGGGGCCGGACCTGGCGGCAGAGCAACCGCAGACCCGCGAGGCGGTCCGCCACGTCGCGCGGGGACTGGTCGACGGTGCTCGCCACGTGTGGTCGCACCGGCCGGCGGGCCACGCGCTCGCCGCGATCGGGGCGCACCGCTTCTTCTACGGCGTGTCGACCATCTCGGGGATCCTGCTGTTTCGCAGCTACTTCAACGACGTCGACGACGTCGACGCGGGCCTGGCCGGACTAGCGGGTGCCTTCGCGGCGTCCGGGGCAGGGTTCCTGCTCGCTGCGGTCGTCACGCCCGAGGTGACCAGGCACATGCGGAAGCAGACCTGGATCGCTGTGTGCTTCGCCTTCGCAGCGGTGGCCGAGGCGGTGTACGTCGTCGTGCTCACTGAGGGGCTGCTGCTGGCCGGCGCCTTCGTCATCGGAGTCGCCGCCCAAGGGTCCAAGATCTGCGTCGACACGATCGTGCAGGAGTCGGTGGACGACGCGTTCCGCGGCCGCGTCTTCTCCTTCTACGACGTGATCTTCAACATCGCGTTCGTCTCCGCGGCCGCCTTCGGCGCCGTGGCGTTGCCGGCCGACGGCAACTCGCCGACCGTGTTCGCCGTGGTCGCCCTCGGCTACGCGGTGACCTCGGCGACGTACGCCCTGGTCACCCGCCGCCTCGCTCTCGGGAGTCGACCACGTATGGCAGGTGAGCGGACACCTCGCTAGGCGTGCACGCCTGCTGAGGTGTCCGCCCGACTCCCATACGTGGTCGACTCCGAAAGTGCGGGTACGGCGGGTCAGGGCTGTTGCTGCGACCACCAGCGGCGGAGCTCGGCGACGGCCTCGTCGTGGGACAGCGGCCCTCGCTCCAGCCGTACCTCCTTCAGGTGCCGCCACGCCTTGCCGACCAGCGGGCCGGGCGGGATGCCGAGGATCTCCATGATCGCGTTGCCGTCCAGGTCGGGCCGGATCGCGTCGAGCTCCTCCTGCTCGCGCAGCAGGGCGATGCGCTCCTCCAGGTGGTCGTACGTCCGGCGCAGCTGCTCGGCCTTGCGGCGGTTGCGCGTGGTGCAGTCCGACCGGGTCAGCTTGTGCAGCCGGTCCAGCAGCGGCCCGGCGTCGGCCACGTAGCGACGAACCGCCGAGTCGGTCCAGGCCCCGCTGCCGTAGCCGTGGAACCGCAGGTGCAGCTCGACGAGCCGGGCGACGTCCTCGACCACGTCCTTGGGGAAGCGCAGCGCCTGCAGCCGGTAGCGGGTCAGCTTCGCCCCCACCACCTCGTGGTGGTGGAAGGAGACCCCGCCTCCCTGCTCGAAGCGGCGGGTCTTCGGCTTGCCGACATCGTGCAGGAGCGCCGCGAGCCGCAGCACAAGATCCGGTCCGGCGTCCTCGAGGGCGATCGCCTGCTCGAGCACGGTGAGCGTGTGCTCGTACACGTCCTTGTGCCGGTGGTGCTCGTCGATCTCCAGCGCGAGCCGCGGCAGCTCGGGAACGACCCGGTCCGCCAGCCCGCTCTCGACGAGCAGCGCGAGCCCGGTCCGCGGCCGCGGTGCGCAGACCAGCTTGACGATCTCGTCCCGCACCCGCTCGGCGGACACGATGTCGATCCGTTCCGCCATCGCCGTCATCGCCGCGGTCACCGCGGGGTCGACGGTGAAACCGAGCTGCGCGGCGAAGCGGGCCACCCGCAGCATCCGCAGCGGGTCGTCGCCGAACGAGTCCTCCGGGCGGCCGGGGGTCCGCAGCACCCGGTCCGTCAGGTCGTCCAGGCCGCCGAACGGGTCGACGAACGTGGTGCCCGGCAGGGTCACCGCCATCGCGTTGACCGTGAGGTCCCGGCGCACCAGGTCGGCCTCGAGCGTGTCGCCGTAGGTCACCTCGGGCTTGCGCGAGTCGACCCGGTAGACCTCGTCGCGGTACGTCGTCACCTCGACGACCAGGTCGCCCCGACGAGCACCGACCGTGCCATAGGCGATGCCGACCTCCCACCAGGCGTCCCCCCATGCCTTGAGCAGCGGGACGACCTGCTCCGGCCGGGCGTCGGTGGTGAAGTCCAGGTCCGGGCTCGGCCGCCCCAGCAGCATGTCGCGAACCGGTCCCCCGACGAGGGCGAGCGAGTGGCCGGCTGCCGCGAACCTGGCGCCGAGCTCCTCGGTCACGGGGGCCACCCGCACCAGCCC
>JBOGDX010000059.1:0-10249 GCA_050743225.1 Actinomycetes bacterium
CTCCTTGAGCCGGTCGACGACCGGTGGCGTGCACCGGGCGACCGGGAGTGAGATCACCACCGGCCCGCGCGGCCCCTCGGACAGGTCCGGCAGGGTCAGCTCGGTCGCGATGAGCTTCGGGACGTCCTCGCGACGGTCGAGGCGGCCCTTGACGATGATGACCGCGTCCTCGGCGAGGGTCGTCGCGAACAGCTGGTAGGTCTGCGGGAAGAACATGACCTCGATCGCGCCCTCGAGGTCCTCGACCGTGGCGATCGCCCAGACGTCGCCCTTCTTCGTCACCTTGCGCTGCAGGCCGCTGACCAACCCGCCGATCGTCACGTGCGAGCCGTCGGCCCGCTCCTCCGACCCGGTGAGGCTCGCGATCGCGCAATCAGTGGCGGCGGCCAGCACGTGCTCGACCCCGAAAAGCGGATGGTCGGAGACGTAGAGACCGAGCATCTCCCGCTCGTACTGCAGGAGGACGCTCTTGTCCCACTCCCCCAGCGGCACCGGCGGCGTGACCGCCAGCCCCACCTCGTCGGACCCGCCGTCGCCGCTTCCGTCGCCGAACAGGTCGAACTGCCCGTGCGCCTCGTTGCGCTTGGTCGACATGAACGAGTCGATCGCGTCGGCGTGCACGTTGAGGAGGCCCCGCCGCGGGTCGCCGAACGAGTCGAAGGCGCCGGCCTTGATCAGTGACTCGACCGTCTTCTTGTTGCAGGCGACCGGCTCCACCTTGCGCAGGAAGTCGTAGAAGTCCACGAAGCGGCCCTTGGCCGCTCGCGTCGCCGCGATGGACGCGACCACGTTGTCCCCGACGTTGCGGATCGCGGACAGGCCGAAGCGGATGTCAGTGCCCCGCGGCGTGTAGTCGCTGTCGGACTCGTTGACGTCCGGCGGCAGGACCTTGATGCCCATCCGGCGGCACTCGTTGAGGTAGAGAGCCGACTTGTCCTTGTCGTCCCTGACCGAGGTCAGCAGCGCGGCCATGTACTCGGCGGGGAAGTTGGCCTTGAGGTAGGCGGTCCAGTAGGACACCAGCCCGTAGCCCGCGGTGTGCGCCTTGTTGAACGCGTAGTCGGAGAACGGGACGAGCACGTCCCACAGCTTCTTGATCGACGCCTCGGAGTAGCCGCGGGCGCGCATCCCGTCGGAGAAGGGGACGTACTCCTTGTCGAGGATCTCCTTCTTCTTCTTGCCCATCGCCCGCCGCAGCAGGTCGGCCTGCCCGAGCGTGTAGCCCGCGAGCTGCTGGGCGATCGCCATGACCTGTTCCTGGTAGACGATCAGGCCGTGCGTGTCGCCGAGGATCTCCTCGAGCGGTCCCTCCAGCTCGGGATGGATGGGTACGACGGGCTTGCGGCTGTTCTTGCGGTCGGCGTACTCGATGTGCGCGTTGGCGCCCATCGGACCCGGCCGGTACAACGCGAGCACCGCCGAGATGTCCTCGAAGTTGTCCGGCTTCATCGCGCGCAGCAGTGACCGCATCGGCCCGCCGTCGAGCTGGAAGACGCCGAGGGTGTCGCCGCGCGACAGCAGCTCGTAGGCCTTCACGTCGTCGAGGCCGAGTGTCTCGAGCTCGACGCGTTCTCCTCGGTTGGCCTCGACGTTGCGCAGGCAGTCGTCCAGGACGGTGAGGTTGCGCAGCCCGAGGAAGTCCATCTTGAGCAGGCCGAGCGTCTCGCAGGCGCCCATGTCGAACTGGGTGATGATCGCGCCGTCCTGCTCGCGGCGCATGATGGGGATGACGTCGAGCAGCGGCTCGCTGGACATGATGACCCCGGCCGCGTGCACCCCCCACTGGCGCTTCAGTCCCTCCAGCCCGCGGGCGTTGTCGACGACGCGGGCCACGTCCGGGTCGCTCTCGTACAGCGACCGGAACTCCCCCGCCTCCTTGTACCGCGGGTGGTCGCGGTCGAAGATCCCGGCCAGCGGGACGTCCTTGCCCATAACCGCCGCCGGCATGGCCTTGGTGATGCGGTCGCCCATCGCGAACGGGAAGCCGAGCACCCGCGCGGAGTCCTTGACGGCCTGCTTCGCCTTGATCGTGCCGTAGGTGATGATCTGGCTGACCCGGTCCTCGCCGTACTTCTCCGTCGCGTAGCGGATCATGTCGCCGCGCCGGCGCTCGTCGAAGTCCAGGTCGATGTCGGGCATCGAGATGCGCTCGGGGTTGAGGAAGCGCTCGAAGAGCAGCCCGTGGCGGATCGGGTCGAGGTCGGTGATGCCGAGGGCGTACGCGACGAGGGACCCGGCCGCGGACCCCCGGCCCGGACCGACGCGGATGGCGTTCGCCTTGGCGTAGCCGACCAGGTCGGCCGTGACGAGGAAGTAGCCGGGGAAGCCCATCTGGACCATGACCCCGACCTCGTACTCCGCCTGCGCGCGGTGCTCGTCGGGGACGCTCCCGCCGTAGCGCGTCTGCAGGCCGCGCTCGACCTCCTTGACCAGCCACGACTCCTCGGTCTCGCCCGCGGGCACGGCGAACCGGGGCATCAGGTTGGCGCCCTCGGTGAACTGCACGTCGCACCGCTCGGCGATGGCGAGGGTGTTGTCGCAGGCCTCCGGCAGGTCGCGCCACACCTCGCGCATCTCCTGCGGCGTCTTGAGGTAGAAGTCGTCGGCCTCGAACTTGAACCGTGTGGGGTCGGCGAGGGTGCGCCCGGACTGCACGCAGAGCAGGACGGCGTGCGCCTCGGCGTCGCGGGCGTAGGTGTAGTGCAGGTCGTTGGTGGCGACCAGCGGCAGGTCGAGGTCCTTGGCGAGACGGAGCAGGTCCTGCCGCACCCGCTGCTCGATCGGCAGCTGGTGGTCCATCAGCTCGACGAAGAAGCTGTCCTTGCCGAAGATGTCGCGGAACTCGGCGGCGGAGCGCACGGCGTCGTCGTAGCGGCCGATCCGCAGCAGCGTCTGCACCTCGCCGCCGGGGCAGCCCGTCGTCGCGATAAGGCCCTTCGCGTAGGTCTGCAGCAGCTCGCGGTCCATCCGCGGCTTGTAGTACTGCCCCTCGAGGCTGGCCAGGCTGCTGAGCCGGAACAGGTTGTGCATGCCGGCGGTGTTCTCGGCCCACATCGTCATGTGGGTGTAGGCCCCGCCGCCGGACACGTCGTCCTCGCCGCCGTCGGCCCAGCGGACCCTGGTCTTGTCCGAGCGGTGGGTGCCGGGTGTGACGTATGCCTCGCAGCCGATGATCGGCTTCACGCCGTTGGCGCGGGCCTTCTTCCAGAAGTCGTAGGCCCCGAACACGTTGCCGTGGTCGGTCATCGCCAGGGCCGGCATGCCCATCGCGGCGGACTCCTTGAACAGGTCGTCCAGCCGGGCCGCGCCGTCGAGCATGGAGTACTCGGTGTGCACGTGCAGGTGCACAAAAGAGTCCTGGGATCCCATGCTGGGTGGCGCCTCGGATCGGGTCGGTGTCGGGGGTCCGGAGGTGCCGAGTCTAGGTCGCGGGCCGGACATTCCCGGCGGCCGTCTCGTCGGTCCAGCCTGGTCGGCGTGTCGCTGCGCCCCCCGCCAACTAGTACGCCGTGAAGAACCCGGCGAGGCGTGCCGGGCGGCCGGGGCGGACCGTGCCGGCACCGAGCGCGGTCAGCTCCACGTCGGTGGCAACCCCGGTCAGCGGCAACGACCGGATCCGCTGGAACGCGAGCAGCACCCGCTCGGTCCTGGGTCCGAACTCACCGTCCACGTACCGCGGCCGCATGTTCATCCCGCGCTGCAACGTCGTCACCGCCCGGCCCGAGTCGCCGCGGGCCAGCGCGCTCCCGAGCAGCGCGGTGAGCGGATGCGGCCGGGCAGCCCGCCCGTGCAGCCGCGGGCAGGTGACATTGCGGTCGCGGTTGCCGTCGACCCACTGCCCGAGCAGCACCGGGCCGCCGGAGAAGCTGGGCAACCGGCACCGGGCGGCCGCCTGCCGGAATCCGTCCGGCTCGGGACCGACCGGGTACCAGGTGGGGTAGGCCGGCTTCCGCCAGCCGCCGACCACGGCGCGCCATCCCCCGTCGTACGAGTAGAAGCCGACCCGGAAGCCGCTGTCCTCATAGCCCCGCACCACCCCGCGGATGACCTCCCGGTTGGCCAGCCG
Organism: Actinomycetes bacterium; assembly: GCA_050743225.1. Taxonomy (GTDB): domain Bacteria; phylum Actinomycetota; class Actinomycetes; order JACCUZ01; family JACCUZ01; genus JBOGDX01. The sequence goes on from JBOGDX010000059.1 coordinate 4,067, forward strand.
GTCCCTGGACCAGGGATGCGTGGGGTAGGGCTCGACGTCGACCCACACGAGCGGCACGTCAAGGCCAGCCTGCTGCATCGACGCGACGTTGAACGTGGCCTGCTGGTAGCCGGTGTTGCGCAGCGCGGCGACCCGGTCGCCGGAGAGCCAGGGGCCGGTCTCTCCGTGCGTCGCGAGCTGTCGCCGGGTCGGGAAGGTCGTCATCGCGTAGGCCCCGGTCCAGAGCCCGCGTCCGCGCGCCCAGGCGACCTGGTCGGCGAGACAGGGGTTCGGGTGGAACCCCGGACCGTTCGTCAGCCCGATGATCACGAACGAGGCGGTGGTCAGGGGCATCGGCTGGCCCTCCGTACGCCGGCTCGGGATGCCCAGGCCCTCGGGACAGTTCGGCCACGAGATGTCCCCACCGTGGAGCCGCGCACCGGGCGTCGGCGCGACGGCCGAACTGGCCGGCGACGCCGGGAGCCCGACCACTGCCACCAGGCCGGTCGCCAGGGCCAGCAGCACTGTGCCCACTCCCCGCGCTACTGCGCTGCTGCAGTCTCGTGCAGCAGCGCAGTAGGGGCTGATGCGGTGATGCACGGTCGGGCCCCCGGGTGTAGGCGACGTCCGATGGTGCCCGACGCGAGCGGGCTGGCGTGGGAGATCGCTGCGGCTCAGCGTGTCCGGCCGGTCGTGCAGGATGGGCGGGCGACGGCTACGAGACCGCGCGGATCTCGCGGGGCAGTGGCCACGGGTTCACCCGGCAGCCGTGCATGCCCTTGGACTGCTGCTGCATGACCGGCGCCAACCGACCCGGCCCGGAGCAGTAGGCGTGGCCGCGGCCGAGCCAGTGGCCGGTCTCGTGGTTGACCACCATCCGGCGGTACTGCTCCAGTGTCCCGGGGAAGTACGGCGAGCCCTTCCGCCACCGGTCCTGGTTGATGATCACGTACCGGCCGACCCGGCAGCTGTAGGTCGAGGAGCAGACGGAGGAGTACGCCGGCAGGTACCGCGCCTGCGAGAGCACCACGGTGAACGCGCCGCCGCCCCGCGCGACCTCACGGAACCGACGGTGCGACCGCAGCCAGCCCCGCGGGTCCGCGTAGGTCGCGGCGACCACGTCGCGGAAGACGCCCATGTCGGCGCGGACGGTGCCGCGGGTCGCGACGGAGTAGCGGTGCAGGCGGAACGAGTCCAGGGCGGGGAGCCTGAGCACCGACGCCGGCCACGACGCGTCGGCGTCCCGCACGACCCGCCATCGCGAGAACCCGGGCCTTGTGGGCGTCACGGTGAAGGAGTACGAGCCGTCGGCCGCCGTCCGGGTACGCCCCGACCGGTGCCAGGCCCCGGAGAGCCGGCGCTCGAGCCGCACCAGCGACCCGGCGTCGGCGGCGAGCACCCCCCGGACCGTCGCCTCCCGGCCGAGGCGCACCGCGGGCCGGTCCCACAGAGCAGTCAGCGTCCGCACCGTCACAGTGACCGAACCGCTGACGGACTCGTCCGCCGCGCAGGGCTCCCCCGCGCGCATCCGGTAGACCGTCGTCGAGCCGAGCGCCTGCGACGACCCGACGGCCCCCGCTCCGTCAGTGGTCAGCGCCGCGACCTCCAGCCAGCTGCCGTCCGGCGCCAGGCTCTCCAGACGCACCGATGCGCCCGGGAGACCCTGACCGCTCGCCGGGTCGGTGAGCCGTCCGGTGAGCAGGCTCGCCCGACCGGTCGCCACCTCAGGGGGGTCCGCAGCGAGCACCAGCGACGGCGGCGGCGACCCGGCGGCGAGCAGCGCGGGACGGGGTGGCCCGACCACGGTCGTCGCCGACGCTGGCTGCCCGAGGCCCCAGACCGTCGCCACGCACACGAGCCCGACCAGCAGCCGGAGAAGCGTCACGATGTCTTCCCCAGTCTCCGATTTGCCCCGGCGGTCGTCACGATCCTGGCTTCGGCCCAACCGTAACCGGCCTTGACAGCGTTCGAGGGCGGGTGTGCATTGGCCGAGGCGCGACGGGGTGTCTCCGGCCGGGGGGCGCCACCCAGCAGGAGGACCGTCATGTCCTACGTGCCGAAGCCTGCCCCCCGACTCGTCGCCCTCGTAGCGGGAGTGGTCGCCGCCGCCATGACCGCCATGGCTCCACCTGCGGCGGCTGCGAGCAGCACCACCCTGGTGGACGGGCTGGACGGACCCCGAGGCCTGGGCGTCGGCCCGCACGGGCGGATCGTCGTCGGCCAGGGCGACGGCACGATCGGCTACGTCAAGGACGGCGCCTTGGTGAAGCTCGGCAAGGTGCCCGCCTCGTTCATCGCGCCCGCGGTGTCGGTGGGGCACGACTCCAAGGTGTACGTCCTCACCGCCGGCGGGCCGCCAGGGTCCGGCGCCGCCACCCTTTACCGGCTGCGCGAGAACGGCACGACAGTCACACTCGCCGACATCGCGGCCTACCAGGCCACCGACCCGGACCCGTTCAACGTGGACTCGGAACCGCCGGAGGAGTCGAACCCGTTCGGCGTCGCGGCGCTGCCCGACGGCAGCGTGCTCGTCTCGGACGCCGCCGCGAACGACCTGCTGCGGGTCTGGCCGGACGGCGAGATCGTGACGGTGGCCCGCATCAAGCCGCGCGTCGTGGCGGTGCCCGAGGAGCTGCCCGACAAGGACCCGGCGACCGGCGAGCCACTGCCCCCCGCTGGCACGATGATCCCGTCCGAGGGGGTGGCTACATCGGTCACCGTGGGCGCCGACGGCTACTACTACGTCGGCGAGCTTCGTGGCTTCCCCGCCACACCGGGAACCTCTCAGGTGTGGCGGATCGCCCCCGACTCGGTCAACGCCCTGTGCGACCCGGCGGCGCCGGCCGCGGGTGCTTGCCAGCGGTACGCCGACGGGTTCACCTCGATCGTGGACCTGGCCGCGGGCGATGACGGCAGCATCTACGTGGTCGAGCTGGTCCAGCAGAGCTGGCTCCAGTGGGAGTTCGAGCTGGTCGACCCGCCGCTGGGCGGCCTGTTCCGCATCGCGCCGGAGAAGGCCGTCAGCGAGCTGCTGGCCGGCAAGCTGATCCTGCCGGGCGGCACCGAGCTCAACCGGAACGGCAAGCCGCTGGCCACCGGACCCGTCTTCGGTCCGGGCGCCGTGCAACGGGTCAACGGCTGAGGGACCGGGTCTGCGACTGGCCCGCGCCGACGTGCGCGAGCCGGTCGCGCCCGGCCCAGGCGGCCCAGGTCCCGGGCTGCGCGCTGGGGCGGGCCAGCAGGAAGCCCTGCACGGTGTCCACGCCCAGGCTGCGCAGCGTGTCGAGCTCGGCCGCCGTCTCCACCCCCTCGGCGGTGACCGCGGCCTCCAGCTCGAGCGCCATGAGGACGATCGCCGTGACGAACGCCCGGCGGGCGGCGTCGTGGTCGATGTCGGCGAGCAGCGACCGGTCCAGCTTGATCACGTCCGGGCGCAGCCGCAGGACGTGGGCGAACGACGCGTACCCCGCGCCGGTGTCGTCCACGGCCAGCTGCAGCCCGCGCTCCCGGTAGGGCAGCAGCGCTTCCCGGATGTCCTCGTAGCGGCTCACCGCGGCGTGCTCGGTGATCTCGACGGTCAGCCGCTCGACGTCCCGGCCGCAGCCCGCGAGCAGGTCGTGGAACCCCGGGTCGAGGATCAGAGCGGGCGAGGCGTTGACCGACAGCCGCACGCCGTCGGGCAGCTGCGCGAGGGTCCGGGCGGCGGTGCGGAACGCCAGCCGCTCCAGCGGGATGCCCACGCCCGCCTCATGCGCCTCGCCGAACCACATCTCCGGCCCGCCGTTGTCGGGGAAGCGCGAGAGAGCCTCCACGGCCACCCACCGCCCGGTCGCCAGGTCCACGATCGGCTGCAGCGCGACCTGCAGCGACCCGGGGTCGGCGAGCACCCGCTCGGTCCGGTGCACGATCGCCACCAGCCGGCGACGCGGGCCCTCCACGGCGACCAGCTCCTCCCCCTGGGCGAGGACCCGGCGGGTCACCAGCAGCGCGGCGGTCGCCAGCACCACGACCCACGGCAGCCCCGCCATGGCCAGGTAGTCGACCGGCCGCCCGACCTCGGAGAGCAGCAGCCAGCAGCTGGCGCTGCCGACCGCGACCGCGATGGTGCACTCGACCGCCACCGCGGCGACCAGCACCCGGACCAGACTCGTCGTGCTCTGGCTCTCCGTCATCACGAGCGCACCCCCTCGACCTGGCCAGCGCCACGCTGCGTCCTGAGGTATCTACGGAGAGTTGAACGAGCCACGGGGCGCCAGGTCACGGCTTGCTCATGGACCGTGACGAAGGGTCAGGTCGGGGCGGGTCAGCCGAGGAGCCGGTGCATCCACCGGTGCGGGAGCCCGGCATCGTCGAAGATCTCGCCGTACGCCGTGTAGCCGAGGCGCTCGTAGAAGGCCAGCGCGTGCGTCTGGGCCGACATGGCGACGATCCGCAGGCCGCGCTCCGCCGCCCGCTCCTCGATCGCCCGGACCAGGTCGACGCCCAGCCCGCTCCCCCGCGACCCCGGCCGGACGGCCAGCCGGCCGAGGTGGCCGACCGGGCCCAGGTCGGGGTCGGCGCCCTCGAAGCCGGGCGACTCGACGACCAGCCGACCCGCACCTACGGCCGTGCCGTCGTCGTAGCCGACGAAGTGGTCGGCCCCGTCGTCCAGCTCGTCGAGCTCGAGCTCGGCCGGCACCTGCTGCTCGGTCACGAACACGTCGTACCGCACCTTGAGCGCCGCCTCGCGGTCCTGCTCGCTCTCGGCGAGCCGGACCACCCTCACGCCTCGGCTCGCAGCCGCTCGAGCGCGGTTGCCAGGTCCGTCGGGTAGTCGCTCTCCAGCACCAGCCGCTCCCCCGTGCTCGGGTGGTCTAGGGCGAGCCGGACGGCGTGCAGCCACTGCCGGGTCAGTCCCAGCCGCACTGACAGCGTCGGGTCGGCGCCGTAGGTGAGGTCGCCGACGCAGGGGTGGCGCATCGCAGCCATGTGCACCCGGATCTGGTGCGTGCGACCGGTCTCGAGCGCGATCTCGAGCAGGCTGGCCGCCCGGTGCGCCTCCAGCGTGTCGTAGTGGGTGACGCTCGGCTTGCCGTGGGCGACGACCGCCCAGCGCCAGTCGTGGCTCGGGTGGCGGTCGATCGGGGCGTCGATGGTGCCGCGCAACGGGTCCGGGTGGCCTTGTACGAGCGCGTGGTAGGTCTTCTCCACCGTCCGCTCCTTGAACGCCCGCTTGAGCAGGGTGTAGGCCCGCTCGGACTTGGCCACCACCATCAGGCCGCTGGTGCCGACGTCCAGCCGGTGCACTACGCCCTGGCGCTCCGCGGCGCCGCTTGTCGAGACGCGGAAGCCCGCGGCCGCCAGCCCGCCGACGACGGTCGGGCCGGACCAGCCGGGGCTGGGGTGCGCTGCCACCCCCACCGGCTTGTCGACCACGACGAGGTCGTCGTCGTCGTGGATGACCACCATGCCCTCGACCGGCTCGGCGATGACCGTGGGCGCGGCCGGCGGCGGTGGGAGCGCGACGTCGAGCCAGGCGCCGGCGTGCACCCGGTCGGACTTTGCGGCCGTGGCGCCGTCGACGAGCACGTCGCCGGCGCTGACCAGCTCGGCCGCCTTGGTGCGCGAGAGGCCGAACAGCCGCGACAGCGCAGCGTCGAGGCGCTCTCCGGCGAGCCCATCCGGGACGGGCAGGCTGCGTCGGTCCGTCACGCTAGGAGGCTACTTCGAGCGCAGGCCACGGGGTTCAGCTGCGGCGGTCCTCCCGCAGGTGGCGGCGCTCCTGCGCGATCATCTCCATGGCGTGCGCGCCGTCCATCCGGATCCGCGCCGCGGCGTTCTTCAACTCCATCCACGCGCGCTCGGCGGCGTGGCGGCATTCCAGGCGCAGATGGTCGGCGCCGTGCCGACCGCTGAGCATCGCCTTCCGCAGCGTGGGCTCGTCAACCGCCTTGTCACGGTCGGCGCAGTGCCGGTCCCGGAGTCCCTCGTGGTCGGCCTCGTGGCGGTTGTCGAGCTCACCGTGGCCGGCGAGATGCTCGCGCGAGATCCGAGCATGGTCCGTCACGTGACGGCTCTCGACATGACCATGTTCCGATGCATGGCGTTGGGTGCTGAGCAGGTCCGTCTGCGTCATGTGGTCACCCCCGGATCGGGGGCCGGCACCGTGCCGGCCGCCTTCGAACGTACTCCCCCGCCATGCCCGCAGCCGGACTGGGAAGGCCC
>JBOGDX010000060.1:0-10239 GCA_050743225.1 Actinomycetes bacterium
GCCCCAGGCGGTGACCTCCGCGGTTGCCCGGCAGCCGCGAGCGACGACGACGTGGCGCCGCCAGGTGGACGCGCCGAAGGCCCAGCAGGCGCCGGCGGGCTCCACCGACTCGCACTCGTAGCCCGTCTCCTCACGCAGCTCACGTACCGCGGCGTCGAGCAGCTCCTCGCCCGGGTCGACGATGCCGCCGGGCAGGTCCAGGACCACTGCGGCCGGTCCTGGGCGGAACTGGCGCGTGAGGACCACCCGACCGTCCCCCGTCAGGGCCAGGACCGCGACCGTGGTGAACGGGATCGTGTGGATGTCCCAGTCGGACACGGACCCGTCGGGCATGCGGTACGTGCGGGTCGTGACCGGCAGCCATCCGCCGGTGCGCGGTCGCTCGGACAGGAGCTGCCAGGGCTCCACCCGGCGTACCCCGTCTGTCGTCGTCACGCCCCCGGCTCGTCGCCCGGGTCGGGCCCCGGAGGCTCGTGCGACCCGCCGGCCAGCGACGTCGGCGGGGGCTGCTCGCGCTCATCGGGCATGGGTGAGGTTCGGGTCGCCGCGTCGGCGGGCTCGCCCAGCAGTGCCGTGAGCGTGCTGCCGCCCAGGCGGCGGAACTTCCGGCGGGGTCGCCCGCGCTCGAGCACCGCGACCTCGAGTTGGGCGGCTGTCAGCGTGCGCTGCTCGCCGGTCGACATGTCGCGGCCGAGCAGCTCGACGGCGGTCCGTAGAGCTTCCTCGAGCGGCATGCCGTCGCGGTAGCGCTCCTGCAGGGCCTGCGTGATCTGCTCCCCCGACCCGCCCATCGCGACGAAGCCGTGCTCGTCGGCGACCGACCCGTCGTACGTCAGGCGGTAGATCTGGTCCTCGTCCGAAGTCTCGCCGACCTCGGCGATCACGATCTCGACCTCGTACGGCTTGGACTCGACGGTGAAGATCGTCCCCAGTGTCTGTGCGAACACGTTCGCCAGGCCGCGGCCGGTGACGTCCTGACGGTCGTAGGAGTAGCCCCGCAGGTCCGCGTAACGCACGCCGGCCATCCGCAGGTTCTCGAACTCGTTGTACTTGCCCACCGCGGCGAAGGCGATGCGGTCGTAGATCTCGGAGATCTTGTGCAGCGCCCGGGAGAGGTTCTCGGCGACGAAGAGGATGCCGCCGTCGTAGGCCAGGACGACGACGCTGCGTCCACGAGCGATGCCCTTGCGGGCGTAGTCGGCGCGGTCCTTCATCACCTGCTCGGGCGAGACGTAACCGAACGGCATCGTCACGAGGGGCGCTCCTGGGTTGCTGTTGGGATCCGGGTCATCGCAGCGGCGCCTGCGGCCCGCCGGGGCTCTGCATCCGTCCGGCCATGACTTCGTCGATGATCGAGCCGACCTCGTCGTCGGGAAGCCGGCGGTAGCCGTCGACGGTGACCACGGAGACGACGGGATAGATGCGGCGGGTCAGATCGGGGCCGCCGGTGGCGGAGTCCTCGTCGGCGGCGTCGTAGAGCGACTGGACGGCGCACATCGCTGCGTCGGCGGCGGAGAAGTCGTCGCGCCACAACTTCTTGAGGGCGCCGCGGGCGAAGAGGGAGCCGGAGCCGACCGAGTGGAACTTCTGCTCCTCGTAGCGACCGCCGGTGACGTCGTAGGAGAACAGCCGACCGGCTGCGGCCGGGTCGTCGGCGTCGAGGTCGTAGCCCGCGAACAGCGGCACGACGGCGAGACCTTGCATCGCCATCCCGAGGTTGCCCCGGATCATCGTGGCGAGCCGGTTGGCCTTGCCCTCGAGGGACAAGGTCGTGCCCTCGATCTTCTCGTAGTGCTCGAGCTCGACCTGGAACAGCCGGACCAGCTCGATCGCCATGCCGGCCGAGCCGGCGATGCCGACGCAGGAGTACTCGTCGGCGTGGAAGACCTTCTCGATGTCGCGCTGCGCGATGAGGTTGCCCATCGTGGCCCGTCGGTCGCCGGCCATCACAATGCCGCCGGGGAAGGTGATTGCAACGATGGTGGTGCCGTGTGGGGCCTCGGTCGTCATGGCGGTGAGCGGCGGGGTGCGGCGGCCTGGAAGCAGGTCGGGTGCATGGTCACCGAGGAACTCCGCGAACGACGAGCTTCCGGGGGTCAAGAACGCGGCGGGTAGACGCCCGGAGCCAGCCTGCTGGGTCACCTGCGGTTCCCTTTCGTCGGTCGGCATGAACGGACCCGACCCTACTGCCGACCGCGGGCACCCGGTCGCAAGCCGTCAGGCGCCGCGCGCCTTGGCCCGCAGGGCGGCGATGTCGAGCAGCTGCGGTCGATCGCTCGGCTCCGGAAGCACCTCGGTCTCCGTCGGCTCCGGATAGACGAGCCGCACCACCCCTGGTTGTTCGCGCCGGAGCCGAAGATGCTGGCCATCCAGATAGTCGGCCGCGCGGCGAACGACCGCAGCGTTGTCCTTGAACTGCCCGAGACCCCCGTTGCAGTTGAAGCACACCAGCCCACGGACTTTGCCGGTGACGTGATCGTGGTCGACGTGAACTGTGGCCGCGCTCACATCCCGGAAGCACAGCGCGCAGCGCCGAGCCTGCTCCTCGAGCATCCTAAGGACATCGTCGGCACCAAGGCCGTAACGGCGCCGCAGGTGGTAATGCCGTGTGTTGCCGTGCAGGCGCGCAATGCTCTCGGCTGACTTCTCGTTCTGGCACGGGCGGCAGTACGTGCCCAGTCCGGTGCGCGTGGACCTATTTCGAACGAACTCCTCCACGGGCAGGACCTGTTCACAGCTAGGGCAGAACTTCGTCCCTGGATCCACGGGCACCGCGCGGGACTTCTGGCGGCGCACGGTACGTCCTTCTCGCGCCGCCCGCTCCTCGGACGACCTCGTGTTGCGGACGGTGAAACACGCCTTGCAGTAGAGGGAGAGCCCGTCAGCGGATGCCTTGCGCTTCCAGAACTCTGAGGGTGGCTTCTCGACCCCGCAGTCCAGGCAACGCTTTGCGAGCAGTTCGTCGTCCATCACACGGTCTATTCCCCCCCCTTTTGTACGAAGCTACGAACGAACTCCTCGCTATTCTCCTCGAGCACGTCATCAATCTCGTCGAGCATCGCGTCGATGTCCTGGTCGAGCTTGTCCTTGCGCTCGGCGACGTCGGCGGCCGCCTCGGCCTCGACCTCCTCGACCTCTTCGCTTGTCTTCGTCGCGCGCTTCTGGCCGCCGCTGTCCTTGCTCGCCATGTCGGTCCAGTCCTCCCGAAGGGGTCCGTCACCAGTCCGTCCAGTCCAGACCTTAGCCGCCGGGTCGGACGCAAAGCCGCGTATCCGGCAGGGTCAGCCCGTCCCGGCCGACACGATCTGGTCCAGCCAGGGATGAGCCGGCGCCGTGAGCGCCAGCGACTCGTGCAGCCAGCGTCGCGCGGGTTCGTCGAGGCGGGACAAGGTCACGTCGAGATCCTGCCGGTCCTTGTCTCGAAGATGACGAGACTTGAAGAGCATTGCGATCTCCGGGACCTGGTAAGGCACCCCGTCCGGCCCGGTGCGGATCACGTCGCGCAGCGGCCGCCGGATCCGGCGGTCACGCTTGTAGACCCACTCGTCGCCGTCCACCGGGGTCAGCAGCAGATCGAGCAGCCAGGGCGAGTACGCGTCGCGACGTACCCACAGCTGTTCGCACTCCGCCCGCAGGTCTTCCCCGGGCAGAAGGGGTCGCAGCCCCGGAGGGCCGGCCTGCCAGAGGTGGTAGCTCGCCAGCCGCTCTCGCACCGCCGGCAGATCATGAGCCGGGAAGGCCACGTCGATGTCCTCGTGCGGGCGCCGTGGTCGCCTGGGGTCGGCCTCCAGCGACCACCCACCGACCACCCACCAGGTGAACGGCACGCCGGCGAACAGGCGCAGCACCTGGGTGGGGAGCAGCGGCGACCACCTGCCGTAGATCCGCTGGAACTCCCACTCCGGCATATGCAGGGTGGGGCTCTCCCGGTCGCCGGCCCCGCCCGGCTCAGCCACCCGTGATGGCCGCGACGAGCTCCTCCGCGGTGTCGCAGCGGTCCAGCAGCGCGCCGACGTGCTCCTTCGTCCCGCGCAGCGGCTCCAGCGTCGGTACGCGCTGCAGCGAGTCGCGACCGGGCAGGTCGAAGATGACGGAGTCCCAGGACGCGGCGGCCACCTCGTCGGGGTACTTCTCCAGGCAGCGTCCTCGGAAGTACGCGCGAGTGTCGGTCGGCGGGTGGTCCACGGCGCGCGCCACCTCGTCGTCGGTGATCACCCGCTCGAACCGGCCGCTCGCCGAGAGGCGGTGGAAGAGCCCCTTCTCCGGTCGTACGTCGGAATACTGCAGGTCCACCGCCTCCAGCCGCGGCGATCCCCAGTCGAGCCCGTCGCGGGACCGGAAGCCCTCGAGGATGACCAGCTTGGCCACCCAGTCGAGCTCGCGCGAAAGCGACATGGGGTCGGACTCGAGGCGCGTCAGCACCGACTCCCACCGGTCGAGGATGTCGCGGGTCATCGGGTCGGCGTCGGAGCCGAACCGGTCCTCGACGTACTTGCGGGCCTGCTCGGCGTACTCCATCTGCAGCTGCACCGCGGTCAGCGTCCGGCCGGAGCGAAGGGTCACCAGCTGCTTGAGCGACGGGTCGTGCGACACCGCGTGCAGCGTCGACACCGGACGGTCGACGGACAGGTCGACGGACAGGAAAGAGTCCTCGATCATCGCCAGCACCAGGGCGGTCGAGCCGAGCTTGAGATAGCTCGACACCTCCGCGAGGTTCGCGTCGCCGATGATCACGTGCAGCCGGCGGTACTTCTCCGCGACCGCGTGCGGCTCGTCCCTCGTGTTGATGATCGGCCGCTTGAGCGTCGTCTCGAGACCGACCTCGACCTCGAAGTAATCGGCGCGCTGGGAGATCTGGAAGCCGTCCCCTCGACCGTCCTGCCCGATCCCGACCCGCCCGGACCCGCACACGACCTGGCGCGAGACGAAGAACGGCGTGAGGTGTCGCACGATCTCGCCGAAGGGAGTCTCCCGGCGCATCAGGTAGTTCTCGTGCGTGCCGTAGGACGCGCCCTTGTTGTCGGTGTTGTTCTTGTACAGGTTGATCGGCTGGGTGTTCGGCACCATCGCGGCCCGGCGTGAGGCCTCGGCCATGATGCGCTCCCCCGCGCGGTCCCATACCAGCGCGTCGCGCGGGTTGGTGGTCTCGGGCCCGGAGTACTCGGGGTGGGCGTGGTCGACGTAGAACCTGGCGCCGTTGGTCAGGATGATGTTCGCCAGGCCGACGTCCTCGTCCGTGAGCTGGCTCGGGTCGGCGACCTCGCGGGCGAGGTCGAAGCCGCGCGCGTCGCGCAGCGGGCTCTCCTCCTCGAAGTCCCAGCGCGGACGACGGGTCCGTGACAGCGCTGGCTGCGCGTACGCGTTGACCACCTGGCTCGAGATCAGCATCGCGTTGGCACCGGGGTTGCCGGGCACCGAGATCCCGTACTCGGTCTCCGTGCCCATCACGCGCCACACGCTCACCCTGAGCAGACTACGCGCGTGCTGAAAGGATCACGGCCGTGAACGAAGAGCTGGTGGCACTCGTCGACGGGTCGGGCGCCGTCGTGGGCTCGGCGCCGCGGTCGGTGATGCGACGGGACAACCTGGCGCACCTCGTCGTCGCGGTCCTGGTGCGTGACCCAACGGGACGGGTCTACGTGCACCGTCGGACCCAGACGAAGGACGTGTTCCCGGGCATGCACGACTGCTTCACGGCAGGCTGCGTGCTGGCGGGCGAGGAGCCCGAGACGGCGGCCGTGCGGGAGCTGGGCGAGGAGCTCGGGGTGCACGGCGTACTGCTGGAGCCGTTGTTCACCGGGTGGTACGTCGACGACGCGACCCGTCACGTGTGCCACGTGTGGACGGCGACGTACGACGGGCCGGTGACGCACCAGCCCGAGGAGGTCGCCTGGGGCGGCTGGATGACGGTCGAGGCCCTGCGCCGTCACCTGTCCGACCCGACGTGGCCATTCGTGCCGGACGGCCGGGCACTCGTCGAGCAGCTGCTCGCCGACGGCCGCCTCGCCTGAGCGGGCGGACCGCCGGCCGACGGGCTAGAGGTACTGGCCGGTGTTGGCGACCGTGTCGATGCTGCGACCGGCCTCCGTACCCTGCTTGCCCTGGATGAGGGTGCGGATGTAGACGATCCGCTCGCCCTTCTTGCCCGAGATGCGGGCCCAGTCGTCGGGGTTGGTGGTGTTGGGCAGGTCCTCGTTCTCCTTGAACTCGTCGACGATCGCGGCGAGCAGGTGGGAGATGCGCAGGCCCTTCTGGCCGAGGTCGAGGAAGTCCTTGATGGCCATCTTCTTCGCCCGGTCGACGATGTTCTGGATCATCGCGCCGCTGTTGAAGTCCTTGAAGTACAGGACCTCCTTGTCACCGTTGGCATAGGTGACCTCGAGGAAACGGTTCTCCTCGAGCTCGGAGTACATCCGCTCGACCGTCCGCTGGATCATCGCCAAGACGGTTGCGTCGCGGTTGTCGCCGTTCTCCCGCAGGTCGTCGGCGTGCAACGGCAGGTCGGTCTTGATGTACTTCGAGAAGATGTCGCGCGCCGACTCGGCGTCCGGCCGCTCGATCTTGATCTTGACGTCGAGCCGCCCGGGTCGCAGGATCGCCGGGTCGATCATGTCCTCCCGGTTGGACGCGCCGATGACCAGCACGTTCTCCAGACCCTCGACGCCGTCGATCTCCGAGAGCAGCTGCGGCACGATCGTGTTCTCGACGTCGGAGGACACGCCCGACCCGCGGGTGCGGAACAGCGAGTCCATCTCGTCGAAGAACACGATGACCGGCGTGCCCTCGGAGGCCTTCTCGCGAGCCCGCGAGAACACCAGCCGGATGTGCCGCTCGGTCTCGCCGACGTACTTGTTGAGCAGCTCGGGACCCTTGATGTTGAGGAAGAACGAGCGACCCTCCGGCTTGCCGGTGACCTCGGCGACCTTCTTGGCCAGCGAGTTCGCGACGGCCTTCGCGATGAGGGTCTTGCCACAGCCCGGCGGGCCGTAGAGCAGCACGCCCTTCGGCGGGCGCAGCTGGTGCTCCTGGAACAGCTCGGGGTGCAGGTAGGGCAGCTCGACGGCGTCGCGGATCTGCTCGATCTGCACGGCGAGGCCGCCGATGAGCGAGTAGTCGATGTCCGGGACCTCTTCGAGGACGAGCTCCTCGACCTCGGACTTGGGCACCCGCTCGTAGACGTAGCCGGAGCGCGGCTCGAGCAGCAGCGACTCCCCCACCCGCAGGTGCTCGGTGCGCAGCGGCTCAGCCAGCCGCACGATCTTCTCCTCGTCGGTGTGGCCGACGACGAGGGCGCGCTCACCGTCGGCGAGCACCTCCTTGAGCATCACGACCTCGCCGAGCTGCTCGAACTCCAGGGCGGCGACGACGTTCATCGCCTCGTTGAGCATGACCTCCTGGCCGCGGACCAGGCCTTCGGTCTCGATGCCGGGGCTGACCGCGACCCTCAGCTTGCGCCCGCCGGTGAAGATGTCGACGGTTCCGTCGTCGTTGCCCTGCAGGAAGACGCCGAACCCGGCAGGGGGCTGGGCCAGCCGGTCGACCTCCTCCTTGAGGCTGACGATCTGGTCCCGGGCCTCCTTGAGCGTCGACACGAGGCGCTCGTTCTGGGTCGTGACCGCGGCGAGGTTGGTCTGCAGGTCGGCGACCCGGTCCTCGAGCGCACGCAGGTGGCGGGGGGACTCGGTGAGCCTCCGGCGAAGGGCCTCGACTTCGTCCTGCAAGGCGCTGACCTGCGGGTTCAGGTCGGCGTCGCGGCGGGACGAACGGCGCCTGCCGTCGTCGGTCGGACGGTCCGTGGAAGACACGGCGTCACCTCCCCTAGGGGCACTCGCTCGCCCGGGACACATCCTTCGCCCCCGGCAGCTATGACCCTACCTTCGGCAAGTCCGGATGGAACCTGCAGCGGCGCGTGTCGTGCGATCGAACGAGATCGCGACACCGGTTCGGCTGTGCAGATCAGCCGGACTGGGCGACGTTCTCGCCGTACGCGCCCTTGGCCGGTCTCCGCCGCCGCAGCGGCGGTGCCACGCCGTCCGCCAGCCGACGGGTCGTCACGAGGAAGCCGGTGTGCCCAACCATCCGGTGCTGCGGGCGCACGGCCAGCCCCTCGAGGTGCCAGCCCCGGACGAGCGACTCCCAGGCGTCGGGCTCGGTGAACGTGCCGTGATCGCGCATGGCCTCGGCCGTCCTGGACAGCTGCGTAGCCGTGGCGACGTAGCAGATCAGGACGCCGCCGGGCACGAGCGCGCGCGACACCGCGTCGAGGCAGTCCCACGGAGCCAGCATGTCGAGCACCACGCGGTCGACGTCACGGTCGTCCAGGGTGGTGGCGAGGTCACCGACGGTGAGCCGCCAGGCCGGGTGCGGCCCGCCGAAGAACGACTCGATGTTCTCCCTGGCGACGTCGGCGAAGTCCTTCCGACGCTCGTACGACGACACGAGGCCGTGGTCGCCGACCGCGCGCAACAGCGACATCGTGAGAGCACCCGACCCGACACCCGCCTCCACCACCCGGGCGCCCGGGAAGATGTCGGCCATGTGGACGACCTGGCCCGCGTCCTTCGGGTAGACGACCGCCGCGCCGCGCGGCATCGAGAGGACGTAGTCGGCGAGCAGGGGGCGCAGGGCAAGGTAGGTGACGCCGCCGGTCGTGGTCACCGTCGTGCCCTCGGGGCTGCCGATCATCGAGTCGTGCGAGACCGAGCCCTTGTGGGTGAAGAAGTCCTTGCCGGTGACGAGCGTGATGGTGTGCATCCGGCCCTTGGGGTCGGTGAGCTGCACCCGGTCGCCCGGGGCGAAGGGCCCTCTCCGGTGCGCGGCGCCGGTGGGAGTGCCGTGCGCGGCGCCGGTGGGGGTCGGGGGCTCTGGCACGGGCGCGAAGTCTAGGTACGGGTGAGCGCGCGCTCGACGTCGGCGGTGGCGAGCACGCCGTAGATGTCGCCGTTGGCTTCGACGACGAGGTACTCGCTGGCCGGCTCGCTGGTCATCACCTGGACCAGCTCCTCGCCTGCCAGGTCGGCACCCACCCGGTGACCGGGCTCCAGACGCCGGGAGAGGTCCCCGACGGGCACCCATGGTCGCCGCTGCTCCGGCGTTGCCTGGACGGCCGCCTCCACGACGAGACCCACGGGCTCGCCGCCGGCGGAGACGACCACCAGGCCGTGCGCGCCGGCCTCGTTCGCCTGGCGGAGCGCCTCCGCGAGCGGAAGGTTGGCGGGGACCGGGATCGCCCGGCGGGTCAGGTTCCGAGCCGTCACCCCGGGTAGCCGGGCCTGGACGCCGGCGTGCTGTAGCGCCTGTGACGCCCCGACCCAGATGAATGCGCCCAGCAGCGCCCCCCAGATCACGTCCACCAGGTCGAGCTCGCCGCCGGTCACCGCGGCTGCGACGAAGGGCAGCCCGAGGACCAGCACGGCGACCCCGCGGCCCAGCCACGCGGCGACGACGGTGCCGGTGTGACGCCGGCCGGTGGCCCGCCACACCGCCGCGGACAGGACGCGCCCCCCGTCGAGCGGGAGCCCCGGCAGGAGGTTGAAGATTCCGACGACGAGGTTGCTGAACATCAGCGCCCTCGCGAGGACCCAGCCGACGGTCTGCGGCTCGAGCGCCTCGGCCGCGAGGAAGCCGACCCCGGCCAGGAGGAGGGACACGACGGGCCCGGCCACCGCCATCCCCGCCTCGCGGGCCGGGGTGGCGGCCGGGCGGGCGATCTCGGACACGCCGCCCAGCAGGTGCAGGCTGATCCGCCGGACCGGCAGGCCCGCCTGCAGGGCGACCAGTGTGTGGCTGAGCTCGTGGACCAGCACGGACAGGTACAGCAGCAGGGCGAACGCCAGCGAGACGGCGTACCGCCAGTCGCCGAGCCCGGGCACCGCCCGCTCGACCGTCGGCGCGAAGCCGTAGGTGATGAGGGCGGCCACGAGGAACCACGTGGGTGTCACGTCCACCGGCACGCCGAACGGGCGGGCGATCACGATGCGGCCGTCCGAGGAGGTCCTCGGCCCCCGCCGCCGGTTGGCTGGCCTCGCGGCGCCGGAGTCGTCGTCCACACCCGAGATGCTAGGTCGTCGCCGGTGTGGACGACGGCTCCGTGTCCGGGGTCGCCCGTATGGTTCAGACCATGAGCGCGGAGCTGGTCACGGGCGACCTGGTCGACACCGCGGGCGAGGAGGTCCGGGCGCCCGCCTCGCTGTCGCCGTCGCGGGCCGCCGACTTCATGACCTGCCCCCTGCTCTACCG
>JBOGDX010000061.1:0-10175 GCA_050743225.1 Actinomycetes bacterium
GTGCTCGGTGGGAACGTCGATGACGCCGTCGGTGAGCTCCGCGAGGTAAGCGCCCTTGTCGTAGGCGTACTGGCCCCACGCGTTGGCCTCGTCGAGCATCTGCTGCAAGGCGAGGTAGGGCATCGGCGTGACGAACTCCCACAGCGGGCGCAGCCCGTCGCGAAGTCGACGCACGACCTCGTCATGCTCTTCCTGCGAGCCGAAGCCCGCGACCACCGCAACATAGCCCGGCTGCAGCTGGTGCTCGGCGGGGACGAACGGCGCGGGCGGCGCGTTGACGCCGCCAATGATGACGTTGACCTCCGGCGGCAGTGAGGCCACGACCTCTCGGGCGTTCCGGAAGAACTGCTTGCCCTGGTCAAGGCTCCAGAACAACAAGCCGACCTGGATAACGGGGCCGACCGGGTGCAGGGCGAACTCGAACTCCGTCACTACGCCGAAGTTGCCACCGCCACCGCGGATCGCCCAGAAAAGGTCCTCGTGCTCTTGCTCGGAGGCACGCAGGATCCGCGCGTCAGCGGTGACGACCTCGGCCGAGACGAGGTTGTCGATGCTGAGGCCGTGCTTGCGGCTGAGCCAGCCCATTCCCCCGCCGAGCGTCAACCCGCCTACCCCCGTGTGGCTGACAGCGCCGACCGGGTACGCGAGCCCATGCTCCTGCGCAGCGGCGACGACGTCACGCAGGACGGCGCCTCCGGCGACGCGCGCACGTCGGCTGGCGGGATCCACCACAACTGCGTTCATCGCGCTGAGATCGATCATCACGCCGTCATCGACCACCGCGTGCCCGACCGGCGCGTGCGCACCTCCGCGCACGGCGATCTCGAGCCCACGGTCGACGGCGAAGGTCACGGCGGCCGCGACGTCGGCCGGCGATGTGCACCGCGCGATCACCGCAGGGCGCTTGTCGATCTCGGTGTTCCACAACCGGCGCGCGTCGTCGTAGTCACTGTCGCCCGGCACGAGCACCGCGCCGCTCATCACCCCGCGGAGAACGCCGACCTCGTCGCCAACGGTCTGAGTCATGACGCCTCCTCGCGGGGTCCACTGGCCGATCGCCGCCAGCGTGCTGCCGGGCGGAATGAGCGTCAAGGGCCCGCGGACGGGACATTGGTGGCCGGTCGCTGTGGTTGATGGGAGCGATCACGTCACTTACGTACGTCTGTGACGATCGCCGCTTGGGCGAAGTCGATCCGCATGACCACCCGCCGGACGGTGGGGCGACAGACCTCCTCGAAACCGGCGTCCTCGAAGACCTGACGGGCCCCGACGTGCACCTCGCCCCAGGTGATCTCTCTGCCGGGCTGGGTGATCATCGGGTAGGCCTCGAGTGCCCGGGCACCGCGCTCCCGGGCGAAGTCGATCGTGGCCTGGGCCAGGGGGTACATGAGGCCGCGGCCGCGGTAGCCCTTGCGCACAACGAAGCAGGTCACCGCCCAGATGCCGTCGTCGCCCTTGTCCTCGTCGCGGCCCGTCCACGGGACGCGCGAGGAGCGCAGCTTGGGGTATGCCGTCCGCGGCTCGACCGCAACCCAGCCCGCCGGCTGGACGTAGGCCACCAGCCCGCTGGTAGCCGCGGCGTCCGGGTCACCGCAGGCGGTCTGCGCCCGGAGCATCTCGGTCCGCTCGTCCTGCGTGGAGTCGCGCCAGATCCAACCGACGACCTTGAACCTCTGGCATCGGCACTGCCCCGCGTAGTCGGTCGCACCGAAGATCGCCTGCAGGTCATCCCAGGACGCTTCGTTGGCGGGGGCGATCCGCAGGTGGTTCTCACCGGAGTTCGCGTTCGCCATGGTCACTCCGGCGGGTCCTCCCCGACCAGTCCGTCGATCGACTCGCGGAGCAGGTCGGCGTGGCCGGTGTGCCGGGCGTACTCCTCGATCATGTCGACGAGGAGCCGGCGGATGCTCGGAGACTGCCCGTCAGGCCAGGTGAGGTGGGTGGGCTTGCCGAGGTCGCCGTCGGCCAGCGCCCGGGCCAGGTTGGCACGGGCACGGGTCACGTTCTGCTCCCAGAGCGTGTACAGCTGCGCGGGAGTGTCCTCCGCGGCGGTGCGCCACTCCCAGTCTTGTTCGGGGTCCCAGTCCCCGCTGTTCAATGGCGGGCCGGGGTCCTCGCCGAGCAGCTTCCAGCTGAAGTAGTCGGCCTCGACCAGTGCCAGGTGCTTCAGGAGCCCGCCAAGGGTCATGGTCGTCGCGGCGGTCGTCGCCTGCAGTCCCGCGGAGTCCAGGCCGCCGCTCTTCCAGGCGAAGGTGCGGCGCTGCCGCTCCAGCGACCCGATCAGGGTCTCGATCTCGGATCCGGCAGCCGGTGGCTCCGTGAGAATCGGTGCCTTGTCCATGGTCATGCGAGCAACGTAAGGTCGATTCCGGACGCTTCGCTTCCGGATTAGGGTGAGTTGTTGTGAAGCCCGACGCGAGCCCCACGGCACGGGCGCTCCTGGCCCTGGAACTGATCCAAGGCAGCCCGGGTATCACCGCGGAGCGACTCGCCGACAAGCTCGGCGTCTCGGATCGGGCCGCCCGGCGGTACGTCGGCATCCTCCGCGAGGCCGAAATTCCGATCGAATCCGTCCGCGGGCCCTACGGCGGCTATCGCGTCGGCCGCGGCCTTCGGCTTCCGCCCTTGATGTTCAGTGCCACCGAGGCCCTCGGCGTGGTCATGGCCGTGCTCGACGGCCACCACAACGCGAGCGATCCCGCCGACCCGGTCGGCAGCGCGCTCGGCAAGATCGTGCGGGCACTCCCGGAGCCGGTGGCGGCCCAGGCCGAAGCGGTCCGTCGGACCACGGCGCCCGCCCCGGACCGCGCCGCCGCCCGACCCGATCCCGGCACCACGACCGCCCTCGTGCAGGCCTGCTCGAACCACCGACAAGTTCGGCTCGACTATCGCTCCGAGGCAGGTTCGGAGTGGCTCGTGGAAGTCGACCCGTGGGCGCTCGTCGTGCGCCACGGCCGGTGGTACCTGCTGTGCTGGTCCCATGCCGCCAACGCCAGGCGGGCCTACCGGATCGACCGGGTCCGCGGGGTGGAAGTGCTCGAGGACACCTTCAGCCCACCTGCCGACCTCGACCCGGTCGCCGTGCTCGAGGAGCACCTGGCCGTCGGCTGGGAGTACGACGTCGAGGTCGTCATCGACGCGCCCGTCGGCACCGTGTCGCGGTGCCTGCCCCGCGCCATCGGACGGCTCGAGCCGCTCGACGCCGAGACCACCCGCCTGGTCGGCAGCACCAGCAACCCGACGTGGTACGCCGAGCAGCTGGCGACGGTCCCGGCGTCGTTCCGGATCGTGAGGTGCCCCGAGGTCCAGGCGGCCGTGCACGCCCTCGGGAAACGGCTGCTGGCGGCCGGTGAGAGTCCTGGCCGAGCTGGCCAGCACATTCCCTGACCGTTGACATCAGCTGCAACCGCCGGTGGAGCGCAACCCTCGCAGAGGTAGCGGGAGCCGCCCGCGACCCTCATCTCCACCAGACCTCCACGCGGCCTCCAAGCAGCCCGGGGCAGGCCGGGCGCAGGGTCGACCGCGTGAGCACACCTCGTCACGACGTTGTCGTGGTCGGTGCCCGGTGCGCCGGCGCCGCCACTGCCTTGCTGCTCGCCCGCATGGGCCACGACGTAGTCCTGGTCGACCGGTTCCGCTCTCCTGGCGACACCCTGTCGACTCACGGACTGGCCCGGGGCGCCGTCGTCCAGCTGGCCCGTTGGGCACTGCTCGATGCCGTTCTGGCGTCCGGCGCGCCGCCGGTGCGCGCGGTTACGTTCGGCCAGGGCGAGGACGTGGTCACCCGACGCATCAAGGATCGCGCCGGCGTCGACCACCTGGTCGCGCCGCGCCGTCACGCCCTCGACCGGCTCCTCCTCGACGCCGCCGTGTCCGCCGGGGCCACGATGTGCGCCGAAGGCACCGTCACGGGGGTATCGCGGGACACGGCTGGCCGCGTCGACGGGGTCATGGTTCGCCGGCCGGACGGAAGCCTGTTCGAGGCGCGTGCGCGCGTCGTCGTTGGCGCGGACGGCCTCCGCTCGCGGGTCGCGCGGGAGGTCGGCGCGGCGGTGCAGGAGCGGTTCGTGGCGAGGACGGCCACCTTCTACGCGTACGTCGCCGGGGACTGGCATGCGTACGAGTTCCATGTCGCCCCGCGGGCGTTCGCCGGCGTCTTTCCCACTCACGGAGGCGAGGCCTGCGTCTGGTTGGCCCGGCCGACTCACCACCTGGCCGCGCTGCGGCACGCCGGTGTCGGCCGGACGGCGGCTCTGCTCGCCGAGCTCGACACGGTCGTTCCGCAGCTCGCCCGCCGGGTGCGCGACGGCCGGGTCACCTCACCCGTGCGCGGTGCGGTGAACCTGCCCAACCACGTGCGGGTGCCTTCCGGTCCCGGGTGGGCCCTGGTGGGGGACTCCGGCTACCACCGCGACCCGATCACCGGGCACGGCATCACCGACGCCTTCCGCGACGCCGAGCTTGTCGCCGTGGCGATCGACCACAGCCTTGGAAGCCCGGCCGACGAGCGGGACGCGATGGACGCCTTCCGCCACCAGCGGGACACCGCCCTTCGGGAGGTCTTCGGGCTCACCCGAGCACTCGCGACCTTCCCGCACCCGGACCGTTTCGTTGAGTTGCAGATCCAGCTCAGCGAGGCGCTCGAGCGCGAGGCCGACCTGCTCGCCGCCTTTCCCCCACCCGCAGGCGCGGCTCAAGCCGCGTGACCATCACTCCTGCCAGAGAGGAACCACCATGTCCACCACCCAGACAACCCGTCGCCGCAACGGCGTCGACGTCGAGACGCTGTTCGCCACCCTGGACGCCGTCCGCGCCCAGCCCGACATCGCTCGCTTCCAGTTCCGCTCGACCCACCAGTGGGTGGATGGCACTCACAAACGCTGATCCATCAAGGGCTTATTCGGAGCCGGACAGGAGATGGCTCACAAGAGCGAGACGGTGATCGCCGCCGACCACCCCGAGGTGCTCGTCGGCGCAGACCGGGGGCCCACGCCTGCCGAGCTGCTGCTCAACGCCTTGGGTGCCTGCCTGATGAGCGGGCTCGCCAACATCGCCGCGGCGCGCGGCGTCGAACTCGACGAAGTCACCGCCACGGTCGAGGGCGACATCAACCTGCTCGGGATCCTCGGTCTGGACGACCAGGTCCGCAACGGGTACGAGGCCATCCGCGTCACGTTCCACGTGAAGGGCGACGCCGCGGCAGCGACACTCGCCGCGCTCGTCGACCAGTCGCGTCAGCGATCGGCCGTCTTCGATGTCGTCACCAACGGCGTCCCCGTCTCGGTGAGCGTCGCCTCCGCCTGAGTGTGGCCACCCATGTCCGGACGCCCGCGACCGGGCTGACGTGATCGAGTAGCGTCAGCCCGGTGCGGGATGTCGGTCAGACATCGAGCTCGCAGTCTCGGTGGTAACGACCCTGTACACCGGCTGGTCGCCGTCGTTCGCGCCGGCCGGCTGCACGTCCACTCCCGACCCGCTGAGCAGGACGTTGACGGTGGCCGAGACCCACACCGCGCCGGGCGGCGCGGCCGCCGCCAAGCGGACCGCGCCGGCGACGCCGTTCCCCTCGACCCGGTCCGAGTCGCGCGGGACCTCCGCGATGCTGACACCGAGGCGCGCATCGTCACGCAGGTGCGCCACCCCCGCGCGTACGGCGGTGGCGGGGCCGTCGAACAGCAGGACGGCGCGACCCTCGGGGTCATGGCGCAGCCGACCACCGCCGGCCACCAGTTCGGCAACGAGCGTGCCGCTCGGCTCGCCCGCGACGGCCACGACCGCAGCCAGCGCCAGTGCCGGCTCCGGCGGTGAGTGCGGGCCACTGAGGAAGGACTCGATCTCGTCGAGGATCTGGTCCGGGTCGCCGGCACAGAAGTGGTCGTCACCGTCGAGCAGCTGCAGCTGCGCGCCAGGGATGCGGCCGGCGATGTAGCGGGCGTCCTGGACCTTGAAGAGGGCGTCTCCGGTCCGGTGGAGCACCAGCGTGGGCACTCGCACCGTGGGACAGGCGTCGCGGACGTCCACGAGCGAGTTCATGTCCATCAAGGCCCGCACTGTCGAAGGCGTGGCCGCGGCGCGCATCCGCTGGGCCCACCACCGCTTCATCGCCGCGTCTGCCGACGGGCAGCGGCGTACACAGTCCGCCTCCCAGTCCCAGGTGGTCACGAGGTGCTCGGTGTACCGGCGTCGTTCCTCCTGGGTCCTCGCCCACGCGTAGTCGGGCCCCCACGTCGCCTTGGCATAGCAGCCGTAGAGCACGAGGGAGCTCACGCGCTCCGGGTGCGTGGCGGCCATCAGGATCGCCATGGCGCCACCCTCGGAGTACCCGCAGATGACGGCTCGGCGCGACCCGGCCGCGTCCATGACGGCGAACACGTCGTGCATCCGGGTCTCGAGGTCGGGCAGCCCGTGTGGCCGGTCGGACATCCCGGTGCCGCGCTTGTCGAACCGGATGAGCCGACCCATCGACCCGAGCCGGTCGAGGAAGTGGGCGTGGCGCGGGTCTGACCAGTCCAGCTCGAGATGTGACACGAATCCCGAGATCAGGACGATATCGAGGTCGCCTCCCCCGGTCACCTGGTAGGCGATGTGGAGTCCGTCGCTGACCGTGTAGCGCACGGGTGCCGTGGCGCCGGTCGGCAGGCGCGGGGCCGGGACACCCGCGACCCGGGCGTCAACACGGGCGACGAACCGATAACCGCGCCCGTGCAGCGTGCGGATCAGACGCTGTGCCTGACCGTCGTCACCGATGGCGCGGCGGACCTGCTTGATGCGGCTGGTGACGGCTGTCTCGGTCACGAACCGGCCGCCCCAGATCGCGTCCATCAGCTCTTCCTTCGCCACCACCCGGTCGCGGTGGGACACGAGGTACGCGAGTACGTCAAAGGCCTGTGGCTCCATCGGGATCGGCTGCCCGCCGCGACGCAGCTCGAACAGCTCCGTGTCGAGCTCGAGGTCGTCGTCGAAGGCGAGCGCCACCACCCGAATGTGCCACAGCGGCGCACTGATGGGGCGTGCCGGTCACGGGCGCCAGTCCAACGGCGGGCCCTCCCCGACCAGGCCGCCCACCGCCTCGCGGATCAGGTCGGCGTGGCCGGTGTGCCGCTCGGCAGCACCAGCAACCCGGGGTGGTACGCCGAGCAGCTCGCGGTGGTCCCCGTGCCCTTCACGATCGTCGGCGGGCCGAGAGCTCAGGCAGGCTACCCAAGCTCTCGGCCGACGCGTGCTCGCCGCGGCCGAAGCGCCGGTCCCTGACCGGGTCGCTCAGGCTAGAGAGTCCGCCAGGTCCTGAAGAGCCTGCTTGAGCTCGCCCTGGTCGCCGGTGTCGGCGAGCTGGCGGATCGCGGTGTTGAGCAGGTCGATGGCCGAGGCGGTCTCTCCCTTGCCGGCGAGCCGTTCCGCCTTGGCGTACGACTTCGCGACCTTCTCGAGCGTCGGAGCCGCGAGCGCACCGGACCGGACGGCCTGGTCGAGGTACGAGCCGGCCACGTTGAAGCTGGGTGCCCAGGTGAGGCGTTCCTGGAGCTGTGCGTTGAACTGGTCGAGCTGCACCTCGGACGCAGCTCCGATCTCGTTCTCCGACATCACGGCGCTCGGGGTCAGTCTGAACGTGTCGAACCCGCGGGCGATCTCGGTCCCGTAGACCAAGCCGTTGTACCAGTACGTCGACCAGAGCCCGCCCAGGTTGAGCCCGGTCGGGTTGGGCACGTTGATCGGGCCTCGGTCGAAGAAGGCGATCTCGACCGGGTTGGCGGTGTCGCTGAAGTCGACGACCGAGACGCCGCCCTGGTACCAGGCCTGCACCAGGATGTCGCGGCCCGGCACCGGAACGATGGACGAGTTGTGCGCGACACAGTTCTCCTGGCTGGTCTGCACGGCGGGCATCTTGTAGTAGCTGCGGAACTCCATCTGTCCGGCGGCGATGTCGAACAGGGCGTCAGCGCCCCACTGCGGCTGGTCGGTGCTACGGCAGCGGGGTTGCGTGCCGCCGCCCCACTCGTCGGTGAACATGACCTTGGTGCCGTCGTTGTTGAACGTCGCCGAGTGCCAGTAGGAGAAGTTCGGGTCGGACACCGCGTCGAGGCGCACCGGGTTGACCGGGTCCTCGGTGTCGAGCAGGATCCCGTTGCCCTGGCAGGCCCCGGCGACGAGCTCACGAGCCGGGAACGACGTGACGTCGTGACAGGTATTGGTGTTGGGCGTCGGCGAGTAGAAACCGGTCCCGCCTGGGCCGCCCGTGCCCGAGGGGTGATTCACCGTGTTCGGGAGAATGTTCTGCAAGCCGTTGAAGGCACCGGTGGCCGGGTCGGTGAAGATCCGGGGCTGGCTGACGATGGACGCGGTCTCGGGGGCGCTGAGGGGGACCTTGATCACGTCAATGCGCCACAGAGTCGCGTTGGGATCAGTAACTGGAGCCGTCGTGAGCGCGTCGTTCTGGCAGCCGGCCACCTCGCCGGCGAGCCGCACACCCGACGTGCCAGAGTTGTAGATGTAGATGTTCGCGGGATCGTCGGGGTCCGTGACGATCGTGTGAGTGAGCGAACCCCGGCAGGTCTGCACGCCGGGCAGTTGGACCGGGTTGTCGATGTCGCTGATGTCGAAGATCCGGACGCCACGGAACCGGTTGGGATCCACCTGGTTGGCGGGGAGCGTCCCCTGCGTACCGCAGTCCACCCGACCGCGGGCCTCCTCCACCGAGATGAACAGCAGATCGCCGAAGACGGAGGGGTCACCCTGACCGCCCGGGCACACGAACGATCCACGCAGGGTCGGGTCGGACTGGTTGGAGAGGTCGTAGACCTGGAAGCCGTTGAAGCTGCCGACGATCGCGTTGTCCCCGCTGAAGGCGAGGTCGGAGTTGACGAACCCGAAGTTGCCGGGCGGGGCATCGAAGGGTGGGACCCTCGGGTCGTTGTTGATGTGGTCGAGGTTGCTGCTGGCCTCCGACCAGGGGAAGTAACCCGCGGCCAGGCCCACCCGCGGGTCGGAGTCCGATGTGGCCGCCGGCGTCAGTGCCGCGAAGCCCAGCACAGCGATCGCGCAAGCTGTCCCTACTCGCAGCGACTTCGTGACGACCGCCCAGCGCGCCATGGCATGGCCTTCCGTCTAGGCGCCTGGCCATCAATCCCCCGCGCCGGGCGCGACAAGGACCTAGGGTGAGGTCAACGTAGTCCGCTGTGGCGCACCACGGCCATCCTGCGTTAGCCGCCCGAAACGGGACATGTCGCCTTGTACATCGTGCACGTCAGAGGGATCGGTCTGATGTCGATCTTTGCTCGGCGAACCGTCGCCGGAGCTGCGTGCCTCATGGCTCTGGTGTGTCTGGCGGCATGCACCGGCGACGAGTCCGGCAACGAGGCCCCCGTGGTGCAGCTCGGTGCGCCGGGCGAGAGCGGTCGCCCACTCTCCGAGGACGAGGTCCGCGAGCTGGGCGGGGCACCGGCGGCCGAACCGACCGAGGCGGACGTGGCGTTCGTGCAGAACATGATCCCGCACCACCAGCAGGCGCTCGTCATGACGGCGATGGTGACCGACCGGACCGCAAGCCGTGATGTGCGGCTTCTCGCGCAGCGGATGGACGTCTCCCAACGGGACGAGATCCGGCAGTTGGAGGGCTGGTTGGTCAGCCATGGCCACGAGGCGTCGACCAGGCACGGCCACCATGACGCGCAGCACGCGGAACTCATGCCGGGCATGCTCACTGACGACGAGCTGTCCCGACTCGAGTCAGCGCGGGGACCGGCGTTCGACCGGCTGTTCCTGCAGTTCATGATCCGCCACCACGAGGGCGCCGTCTTCATGGTCAGCGAGCTCTTCACGGACGGTGGCGGGCAGGAACCCTCGGCCTTCCAGCTGGCCCAGCACATCGACTCCGACCAGCGGGTCGAGATCGCCCGGATGCGGACGATGCTCGCCGGCCTCCAGGCCGGAAGCCGCTGACGCGCTAGCACACGGCCTGGCAACTACGGCGTGTTCCTCGCGGGGATGGTCAGGCTCGGTGGTCTGGCCTCGCAACCTGTGGTACGAGCCGGCGACCAGCCATGCCGTACTTCTCTGGCGGCTCCTCGTGTCACTTCAGCGCGTAGTCGGTGAATCAACTGCTGCGCTTGCTGCCCAGCTACCTAGAAAGCCCTTGCTGGGTCGTGGCCCGGTGACCCGCCTTGTTGACGGGTCACCGG
>JBOGDX010000062.1:0-10153 GCA_050743225.1 Actinomycetes bacterium
GCGCTCCCCGCGCCCCCTCGAGGGAGGTCGCCGTGGCGTCGGGCATCGGCCCCAGGCCGGCGTCCCGGCGGGCGGCCGCCACGAGCTCGGCGGTACGACGCGCGGTGCCGCTGGGCGCGTCGGCCTTGTCCGGATGGTGCATCTCCACGACCTCGACCGACTCGAAGTACCGGGCGGCGGCAGCGGCGAACCGCATCATCAGCACGGCGCCGACGGCGAAGTTCGGCGCGACGACGACACCGACGGACGGCGCGGCGGCAAGCCAGCCGCGCAGCGTCGCCAGCCGGTCGTCGTCGAAGCCGCTCGTGCCGACGACGGCATGGATGCCGTGCTCGATGCAGAAGCGCAGGTTGTCCATGACGACGTCGGGCCGGGTGAGGTCGACGGCAACCTGGGCGTCGGACTCGGTGAGCCGGTCCAGCGGGTCGGTGGACCCCACGCGCGCGACGAGCTCGAGGCCGGCCGAGTTCTCCACGGCACGGCACGCCTGGCTGCCCATGCGACCGGACGCGCCCAGCACCCCCACCCGGACCGTCATGGCGCTACACCCCCACTCGGCTCAGGCCACGGCATGGCTGAAGTCGCGGTCCTCGTCGAAAGGACCGACGACCGCCAGGGTCGGCCGGACGGTGAGCAGGTCGGACGACACCGCCGCGACGTCGTCGAGGCTCACCCCGTCGATGCGGCCGAGCAGATCGTCGACCGAGAGGAGCTCCCCGTAGACCAGCTCGGCCTTGCCGATGCGGGTCATCCGCGAGCCGGTGTCCTCCAGGCCGAGCACGAGCGAGCCCTTGAGCTGCCCCTTGCCGCGGTCGAGCTCCTCCAGCGTGATGCCCTGCACCGCGATCTTGTCGAGCTCGTCGCGGCAGATCGCCAGCACGTCGTCGACCTTGCGCGGGACGCAGCCGGCGTAGACGCCGAACAACCCGGTGTCGGCGTACTGCGCGTGGTAGCTGTACACGCTGTAGGCGAGACCTCGCTTCTCACGCACCTCTTGGAACAGCCGCGACGACATCCCGCCGCCGAGCGCCGCGTTGAGCACTCCCAGCGCGAACCGGCGCTCGTCGGTGCGGCTCACGCCCGCGCCGCCGAGCACGACGTTCGCCTGCTCGGTCGTCCGGCGAACGACGCGGACCCCGGAGCCGATGCGGGTGCGCCGGTCGGCGGAGCGCGGTGCGCTGGGCTCGGCCGAGCCGTCGAGCTGGCCTGCCCGCTGGAAGGCCTGCTTGACCAGGCGTACGACGGCGGAGTGGCTGACATTGCCGGCCACCGCGACGACCATGTCCTGCGGCCGGTATCGGCGCCGGTAGTACCCGGCGATCGCGTTGCGCCCGATGGTCTCGATCGACTCCACCGTGCCGAGCACCGGTCGACCCAGTGGGCTGTCACCGAAGATCGCCTGGGCGAACTGGTCGTGGACCATGTCCGTCGGATCGTCCTCGTGCATGGCGATCTCCTCGAGGATCACGCCGCGCTCGGAGTCGACGTCGGATCCGCGGATCACCGAGGACGTCACGAGGTCGCACACAACGTCGACCGCGAGTGGCAGGTCGGTGTCGAGGACCCGCGCGTAGTAGCAGGTGTACTCCTTCGACGTGAACGCGTTCATCTCGCCGCCAACCGCGTCGATCGCGGCCGAGATGGCGAGGGCGTCCCGTCGCTTCGTGCCCTTGAAAAGCAGGTGCTCCAGGTAATGGGACGCACCGACCAACGACGAGGACTCGTCGCGCGACCCGACGCCTACCCAGATGCCCACCGTCACCGAGCGCACCGTGGGGACCGCCTCGGTCACGATGCGCAGCCCACCGGGCAGGACGGTGTGGCGGACGAGCCCGCCGCCACCGTCCCCCCGGTCGAGCGTGCGTGTGGTCTGACGACCCAACTCAGGCCTGCGCGTCTGCGTCTGCGCCCGCGTCAGCGGGCGCCTCCGACGCTGCCTCGACCGGCACGAGCGAGAGCTTGCCGCGCTGGTCGATCTCGGCGATCTGGACCTGCACCTTGTCACCGACCTTGACGACGTCCTCGACGTTGTCGACCCGCTTGCCGCCGGCCAGCGCCCGCAGCTTGGAGATGTGCAGCAGGCCGTCGCGGCCTGGCACCAGCGAGACGAACGCGCCGAACGTCGTGGTCTTGACCACCGTGCCGAGGTAGCGCTCCCCGACCTCCGGCATGGTCGGGTTGGCGATGCCGTTGATCATGTCGCGGGCGGCCTCGGCCTTGGGGCGGTCGGTGGCCCCAATGTAGATCGTGCCGTCGTCCTCGATGGTGATCTCGGCGCCGGTCTCGTCCTGGATCTGGTTGATCATCTTGCCCTTGGGGCCGATGACCGCCCCGATCTGGTCGACCGGGATCTTGATCGTGATGATCCGCGGCGCGTAGGGCGACATCTCGTCCGGCGCGTCGATGGCCTCGAGCATGACGTCTAGGATGTGCAGCCGCGCCTCCTTGGCCTGGGTGAGCGCCGAGGCGAGCACTGAGGCGGGAATGCCGTCGAGCTTGGTGTCGAGCTGGATGGCGGTGACGAACTCCCGGGTGCCGGCGACCTTGAAGTCCATGTCGCCGAAGGCGTCCTCGGCACCGAGGATGTCGGTGAGCGCGGCATATGCAGTTTCGGGGCCGTCGGCTGTGTCGATGGTGTCGCTCACCAGGCCCATCGCGATGCCCGCGACCGGCGCGCGCAGCGGAACTCCCGCCTGCATGAGCGACATCGTCGAGGCGCAGACCGAGCCCATCGAGGTCGACCCGTTGGAGCTGAGCGCCTCGGACACCTGCCGGATCGCGTAGGGGAACTCCTCCCGGGCCGGCAGCACCGGCAGCAGCGCTCGCTCGGCGAGCGCGCCATGGCCGATCTCGCGCCGCTTCGGCGACCCGACCCGTCCGGTCTCACCGGTCGAGTAGGGCGGGAAGTTGTAGTTGTGCATGTACCGCTTGCGGTTCTCGGGGTTGAGCGTGTCGATCATCTGCTCCATCCGGAGCATGTTGAGCGTCGTGACACCGAGGATCTGCGTCTCGCCGCGCTCGAAGAGTGCCGAGCCGTGCACCCGCGGGAGCACCTCGACCTCGGCGGAGAGGGTACGGATGTCGGAGAGCCCACGACCGTCGATACGGACCTTGTCGCGCAGGATGCGCTGGCGCACGAGCTTCTTGGTGACCGAGCGGTACGCCGCCTTGATCTCCTTCTCGCGGCCCTCGAACTGGCTGGCGAGCTTGTCCATCAGGGTGTCGCGCAGGCTGTCGATCTCGGCCTCGCGCTCCAGCTTGCCCGGAACGGCCAGCGCCGCGGCCAGGTCGTCCTTGACCGCGGCCTCGACGGCCTCGTAGACGTCGTCCTGGTAGTCGAGGAAGCGGGGAAACTCGGCGGTCGGCTTCGCCGCCTTGCCGGCGAGCTCCTGCTGCGCCTCGCACAGCGACCGGATGAACGGCTTGGCGGCCTCGAGGCCCTGCGCCACGATCTCCTCGGTCGGGGCCGTCGCCCCCTCGTCCTTGATGAGGTTCCAGGCCGACGTCGTGGCCTCGGCCTCGACCATCATGATCGCAACATCGGAGTTGCCGCCGCCGTCCGTGATTCGCCCGGCGACGACCATGTCGAAGACCGCGCGCTCGAGCTGCTCGTGGGTCGGGAAGGCGACCCACTGACCGTCGACGAGAGCGACTCGGGTCGCGCCGACCGGGCCGCTGAACGGCAGGCCGGACAGCTGGGTCGACGCGGACGCGGCGTTGATCGCCACGACGTCGTACATGTCCTGGGGGTCGAGGGCCATGACGGTGATGACGACCTGGACCTCGTTGCGCAGGCCCTTGGCGAACGTGGGCCGCAGCGGGCGGTCGATGAGCCGGCAGGTGAGGATCGCGTCCTCGCTGGGACGGCCCTCGCGGCGGAAGAACGAGCCGGGGATCCGGCCGGCCGCGTACATCCGCTCTTCAACGTCGACCGTCAGCGGGAAGAAGTCGAGCTGGTCCTTGGGGTGCTTGCCGGCCGTGGTGGCCGAGAGCAGCATCGTGTCGTCGTCGAGGTAGGCGGCGACGGAGCCGGCAGCCTGCCGGGCGAGACGGCCGGTCTCGAACCGGACGGTGCGCTTGCCGAACGAGCCGTTGTCGATCACGGCGTCCACGGTGAAGACCTTGGTTTCGGTCTGACCCTGCTGTGTTGTCTGTGTCGTCACGGGGGGGTTACTCCTGTTCCTCTGCGGAAGGAGCAGGTCGCGACGCCGGTCTTCGATGGAAGCCGTCGGAGCGTCGGCGGGGATGCCGTCCGCCTCCGGTGGCCACTACCGAGGACCGGTACGTCGTGGCGAACCGCTCCTCTGGGGTGGGTGGTGTGGGACCACCAGGTCCCGGATCTATCGGCGAAGGCCGAGCTTCTCGATCAACGCGCGGTAGCGGTTGATGTCCTTCTTGGCCAGGTAGTTGAGCAGCCGACGGCGCCGGCCCACGAGCAGCAGGAGCCCACGACGCGAGTGGTGGTCGTGCTTGTGCTCCTTGAGGTGCTCGGTGAGGTCGCTGATGCGGCGCGAGAGCATCGCCACCTGGACCTCTGGCGAGCCGGTGTCGGTCTCGGCACTGCCGTGCTCGGAGATGATCGTCTTCTTGGTGGCGGTGTCCAGGGACACAGGGCGCTCCTCGCGTTTCTCAGGTGAGCTCCGCCCGGTATGGGTCACGGGCGGATCGGAAGGCTCACGCCGTCGGCACGGCGGTAGGTCAGGCTACCAGCCGGTCCGGGTCCGGCCGAAATCGGCAGATCGCGCGTCGTCGCAGGTCAGCGGGCTGCTCGCGGGTGGCCTGGAGGGTCAGCTCTGCGGGCCGGCGGTGCGCGTGCGCTGGCCGAGGCCGACGTGGCCGTACGGGTAGTCGGCCGGCGCCGGGTCGCTGGCGGCGTCGAGCCGGGCGGTCTCCTCGTCGGTGAGGTGCAGCCCGACGGCGCCGAGGTTGTCGGTCAGCTGTCCGGTCGTGCGGGCACCGAGGATCACCGACGTCACAGCCGGCCGGTCGTGCACCCACGCCAGCGCCACCCGGCCCATCGGCACGCCACGGCCGTCCGCGACCTCCTGCAGCGCGTCGATGACGGCCCAGGTCCGCTCGCTGCCGGACCGGGTGTCGTAGGCCTCCACCCCGCGCGCCGGGTCCTCACCGAGTCGGGTGGCGCCACCGGGCCGCTGGTCACGGGTGTACTTGCCGGTGAGCCAGCCGCCGCCGAGCGGGGACCACGGGAGCAGGCCGAGCCCCGACTCCTGGCATGCCGGGACGATCTCCCACTCGATCTCGCGCGAGATCAGGTTGTACAACGGCTGGAGGGTCACCGGCCTGGGCCACCCGCGCCGGTCGGCCGCATCGACCGTTTTCTGCACCTGCCAGCCCGCGAAGTTGGACAGCCCGAGGTAGCGCACCTTGCCGGCCCGGACCGCGTCGTCGAAGAACCGCAGGGTCTCCTCGACCGGGGTCAACGGGTCCCAGGCGTGCGGCTGGTAGAGGTCGATGGTCTCGACACCGAGCCGTCGCAGCGACGCCTCCAGCGCCCGGTCGAGGTGCCGCCGCGACAGCCCGACGTCGTTGGCGTCGCTGCCCATGGCCATCCGGGCCTTGGTGGCGAGGACGACGCGGTCCCGGACGTCGTCCGGGCGCTTCGCGAGCCAGCGTCCGACGATCTCCTCTGCAGCGCCGGCGGTGTAGACGTCCGCCGTGTCGACGAAGGTCCCCCCGGCCTCCACGAAGGCGTCGAGCTGCTCGTGGCTGCCCGTCTCGCCGGTCTCGGCGCCGAACGTCATCGTGCCGAGGCAGTACGTCGACACGACGGCGCCGCTGGATCCCAGGGTCCGGTACTCCATGGGCCACAACCCTAGGGGTCCTCCGGTCCGCGTCGCCTCAGCGCGAGGTAGGCCGCCCGGACCCCGACGGCCCGCTCCAGCTCGTCGGTGATCTCGGTGAAGAACTGCTCCCGGTAGTTCGCATCGGTGACCGCGTAGACGGTGAAGTACAACCCGGAGAACGCGGCCAGGAAGATGCTCACCTGCAGCAGCTCCTGCGAGAACCCGAGCCCGGGGAGGAAGGGCACGTCGTGAGGCGCCCGCTCCCCCACCCAGCTCGAGATCACCCCGTCCTCGATGGCAACCCACCCGAAGGTCAGGAAGAACAGCCAGACGGAGAGCGCCAGCAACAGCACCTGGGACATCTGCGTGACGAGCAGGACGAGCAGGAGGTTCACCCGCTGCTTGCGGGCGAGCGGTTCGTGGCGCAGCTCGGCGGGCAGCTGGTCGAACAGGTCGACCAGGGGGGTGTCCGCGACGGCGCGCCGCACAGCCTCGGGGTCGATCTCGTCGCGCACCGAGGCCACTTCCTCCGGAAGCCGGGCGACGAGGAACGCGACCGCCAGCGCGCCGAAGAACGCCACGGCGAGCCACAGGACCGGCGTCGACAGCGACGAGGCCACCTGCCACACCTCGGTGTTGATGAACAGGAACGTCGTGAACAGCAGCAGCATCGGCAGGGCCCGCGTCACGAGGCGGAACAGCGAGCTGAGCTCCTGGAACGTACGCGCGACTGCCCACCGCGCGATGGGCCCCGCGTCCAGGACCTCGGCCGCGGCCACGAGACATAGCACGGTGAGGTCGGCGAGCAGGACTGCGAGGACGAAGTCGCCGTCACGGCGCAGAACCGCAACGGCCGCGGCAGGCCCGAGCACGAAGACGGCGACCTCGACCGCACCGACCCGTCGGGGACGCTCGAGTGCACGCTGGCGTCGGGCGAGGTTGGCAACCGCCCAGACCGCGACCAGGCCGGCCACGCCGAGCGCGGCGTAGAGGACCCGCTCCGGCCATAGCAGGTCGCCGGGCACCGCGACCACGAGCGAGCCGAAGTAGGCCAGCACCAGCACCACCAGCGACCGGCCGTGGACGAGGTCGTCGAGGGTGATCGAGCGGTCCTCGACGAAGAACGGCAGCCCTTGCCGGACGAACCAGCGCTCGGTGTCGCGCAGGTGCGCGTCGTCGGGGGTCACGAGGCGGCGGTCACGGCGCGCGCCTGCTCGACGTCGATCGCCATCTGCTCGACCAGGGCTTCCATGCCGGGGAAGGTCACCGTCTCTCGAAGCCGCTCGGCGAACTCCACGCCGACCGTCTCGCCGTAGAGCTCGAGGTCGTCACGGTCTAGTGCGTAGGCCTCCACCCTGCGGATCGTGCCGCCGAACGTCGGGTTGGTGCCGACGGACACCGCCGCGGGCAGCCGCGTACCGTCTGCACGCACCAGCCAGCCCGCGTAGACACCGTCGGCCGGGATGGCTACGTCGTCGCCCAGTGCCAGGTTGGCGGTCGGGTAGCCCATCTGCCGACCCCGCCGGTCCCCCTCGACGACCGGGCCCACGACTCGGTGGAGCCGCCCGAGGGCCGCCCCGGCCGCAGCGACGTCACCCTCCGCCAGGCACTGACGGACGTACGTCGACGACCACCGGGCCGCGTCGCCCGCCAGCGGCACCGCCAGGACGTCGAAACCGTGCCGCGCACCGTCGTCGCTCAGGGTTGCGACGTTGCCGGCAGCCCGGTGGCCGTAGCGGAAGTTCTCGCCCACGTGCACCTCCACGGCGCAGAGGGCCTCAACCAAGACACGGTGGACGAACTCCGGCGGCTCCCACAGCGAGAGCTCGCGCGTGAACGGCAGCACGAGCACCGCGTCCACGCCGAGGTACTCGAGCAGGTCGAGTCGCCGGTCGACGTCGGTGAGCCGCAGTGGTGCCGAGTCGGGGTGGATCACCGTCATCGGGTGCGGGTCGAAGGTCGTCACGACGGACGTCGCGGCGAGCTCACGCGACCGTGTCACGACACCGGCAACGACCTGCTGGTGCCCCCGGTGGACGCCGTCGAAGTTGCCGACGGTCACGACCGAACGCTCGACGCCTCCCTGAGACGCCCCGTCGTCGAGACCGCGCCACACCCGCACCGACCGACCTCCCTCTCGTGACCGCGGGCCAGCCTAGGGGTCGTCGGGGGCAGGCTGAGGGCAGGCTGAGGGCATGGACATCGAAGCTCTGCGCGCACGGACGCCGGGGGTGCTCAAGCGGGTGCACCTCAACAACGCGGGTGCTGCGCTCTTGTCGCAACCAACCCTCGACGCGATGGTCAACCACCTTCGTCTGGAGGCCGAGATCGGTGGGTACGAGGCAGCCGGCCAGGCACGGGAGAGCATCGAGGACGTCGACTCCGCGATCGCGGACCTCGTTGGCGGGCGGCCGGAGGAGGTAGCGCTCTTCGACAACGCGACCCACGCATGGAACGCGGCCTTCTACTCGGTGCCGTTCGGTCGCGGCGATCGGATCCTGACCGGTCGCGGCGAGTACGGCAGCAACGTCCTGGCGTTCCTCCAGATGTCCCGACGAACGGGCGTCGAGGTGGTGCTCGTCCCCAACGACGAGCACGGGCAGCTGGACACGGCGGCCCTGGCGGAGATGGTGGACGAGCGGACCAAGCTGGTCGGCGTGAGCCACGTGCCGACCGGTGGTGGCCTGGTGAACCCGGTCGCCGAGATCGGCCGGATCGCCCGGAGGGCGGGGGCGCTGTTCCTGCTCGACGCCACGCAGTCGGTTGGGCAGTTCCCGGTCGACGTGGACGACATCGGTTGCGACATGCTGACCGGGACCGGCCGCAAGTTCCTGCGCGGCCCGCGCGGGACCGGCTTCCTCTGGGTACGCGAGTCCGCCCTGGACGGGCTCGACCCCTTCGTCGCCGAGATTCGCTCGGCCACCTGGGACGGCGCACGGGGCTTCACCTGGGTCGACGGCGCCCAGCGCTTCGAGTCCTGGGAGAACAGCTACGTCAACATCCTCGGGCTGGGCGCGGCCGTACGACAGGCGCTCGAGCTCGGCCTCGACGCGATCTGGGAACGCGCTGCCGCCCTCGGACACCGTCTGCGCAGCGGTCTGGAAGCCTTGCCGCACGTGACGACCCACGACCTCGGACTGGTCAGGTGCGCCATCGTCACCGCGAAGGTGCGCGGCATGTCTGCCGTCTCCGTCGCCGACGCACTGTCCGTTCTGGGCGTCAACGTGAGCACAACGGTGCCTGAGCACAACCCGTTCGACCACGAGGACCGTGGCGTCCATCCGTTGGTTCGGCTGTCCCCGCACTACTACAACACCGAGGACGAGGTCGATCGCGTCGTCCAACTGGTCGCCGGCCTCTCCCGCTGATCAGAAGCGTGGTTCGTCGAGCTCGTCGACCCAACGGGTTTCCGACGAGCGCGCCGGGCGCGATTGACGTGTCTAACGTCATTAGATACAGTCTCTACTGTCATTAGACACAACCGAAGGGGAGCAATCGTGCGACACGCCCTCCGCACCGAGATCGACATCCCTGCCACGCCTGAGGAGTTGTGGCGGATACTCACCGACCTGGCCGGTTACGCCGACTGGAACCCGTTCATCACCTCTGCCGCCGGCGCCGTCGCGCCTGGGGAGCGACTGTCCCTGCGGATGGAGCCGCCCGGGGGCTGGGCCATGAGCGTTCGCCCCGCCGTCACCGAGGCCGACCCGATGCGGGTACTCGAGTGGCTCGGGCGGCTCGGCGTCCCCGGACTGTTCGACGGACGTCACCGTTTCGAGCTCCAGCCGATTGCGGGTGGCACTCGACTTGTCCACGGCGAGACGTTCAGCGGCTTGCTGGTCCGGCCGATGTGGCGCTGGCTCCAGGGGCCGACGCGGGCCGGATTCGAGGCGATGAACGTTTCGCTGGCCCGGCGGGCGCTCGCCGACCGCTCCGCGGCCTGAGGCGATCGACTCGTGGCACGTAAGGCCGGCGTCACCGTCGACCACGTCTTGGACGCGGCAGCCCGGATCGCCGACCGGGACGGACTGCAGGCGGTCAGCCTGGCGGCAGTGGCCGCCGTCGTCGGGATTCGGACACCGTCGCTGTACGCCCATGTCGTCGGCCTCGCCGGCCTGCGGCGCGACCTCGCCCGTCGGGCCGCCCGGCAGCTCTCCGACCGGTTGCAGTCAGCGGCCGAGCACGAGGCGGATCCTGTCGCCGCCCTCCGCGCCGTCGCGTACGAATACCGGACCTTCGCCAGGGAGCACCCCGGCCTCTATGCATCGCTGCTGCCGGCCCCGCGTGCCGACAGGGACCCAGACGGCGCCGCCGCTGCCGCCGAACCGGTCCGCGTTGTGGCCCGGGCC
>JBOGDX010000063.1:0-10111 GCA_050743225.1 Actinomycetes bacterium
GTTCAACCCGGCAGCGCGGGCGCCGGCGCCGAGCCACCGGCCGGCCGGTTCCGCGCCGAGGTAGTAGTCGGCGGCGCAGTGCGCCCGCCGCGCCAGGTAGTACCCGGCCGGGTCCGACCCCGCGGCCAGCATGTGCACCGACACCACCACCGCCGCTCACCCGCCCCCACCCGGGACACGGCAGCAGCCCGGTGGACGCGGGGCCGGTTCGAGCGCGCGGGAGTCCCTCACGGCTGGCTATGTGCCGGGGAACCCGTCCAGCCGCGGGGAGGCGGCGAAGAATCCCGAGCGGAGTCACCGCCGTGGACGCGCCCGGACCCCGGCGGACGCCGGCGCCGGAGGACCCGTCCAGGGGGTGGACGCCCGTGCCAGCCCGCGGACGCACCCGGGCTCCGCGTCCATCGACCGGACCCGACCCGCGGCTACCCACCCGCAGCAATGCCGGACCCCCGTCGTCGCGGACCTCCGCCGACCCCTCACCCCCCGTGACCCTCGACCGCAGGACGCTGCTCACCACCGGCCTCGGCGAGGTCAACCCCGGCCACGACGCACACCCTTGTATCCCTATGCCGCGCGCGGCAAAGGGATACTTATGCCAAGGTCGTGGTTATGTCGACCTCGACGTCACGGGGCTGGACTACGGCGCGCCTTCACCACGAGTCCGGCAAGGTCGCTGACGCCGTCCTGCTGCCGGGTCCAGATCCCCAACCCGAGTGCGACGAGCAATAGCGCCGGTGCGCATGGTCGTCGCGGCCCGCCACCCGAGGAATCCGTCGGCTGCATGTCGGTCTACTTCTGCGACGCCTACTCCCCGTGGCAACGCGGCAGCAACGAAGACCAACGGGCTGCTCCGGCAGTACTTCCCGAAGACGACCGATCTCTCCTTGACCAGCCCGCAGCACCTGCGAGAGGTCGTCGATCAGCTCAACCAACGGCCCCGAGAAAGCCTCGCATGGAAGATTCCTCACGAGGTCCTCTGGTCCGCCGCTGTTGCGATGACTGCTTGAAGCCACCGCCGCGGACTGCTCAGTCTTCAACCGTCGTCGACACAGGGCCAGGGATTAGGCCGCCCTGGCCGCCACCGCGCCGCCCGACGCACACGCGCGTCGATACCAGCCCAGCGACGAACTCCTCGCGTTCCTCGAAGCGCTGTGACCATGCCGAGCAGCTGGCGAGCACCAGCCCGCCGATCAGCGCGTTCTCGACCCGGCCGAGCAGCGTGACCCAAGGTTACAAACTTGTTGATTTCGAATACCGAGGTCGAGGGCGAGACGCATGGCTCGCCCATCGGCAACTCGCTTCGTCCGATATACGCACCGTGGGCCTGGAACCGGTCACCTTCGCGTGCAACCACAGCGCCGTCTGGGTCAACCACCTCGGCGACACTGCCTGACAGCTGCACCTCATAACCCGCGGGCCAGAGAGGCGTCGCGATCCTGCCGTCAGTCTCCTCGACCCGGATGCATCCCGACCCGTCGAGCAGAACGGTTCCATCGAGCGGGGCGCCAGCCGGGGAAGCCGATGGATCAGAAATCCGGTACGTGGAGTGCGGCAGGCTGATCTTCCCCCGATTCTCAGTGCCGCTGGTAAGCGCTTCACTCGTTGTGCCACTGCTGCGCGGTGCCGCTGGCCGGTCGGCCGTGCAGCCGGTCAGATACGCTGCCAAGAGCGCCAAGCCCGTGATGGCAGCCAAGCTGACCGGACGGCTAGCGGACGTCGATTCGGACATTCGACGCGGTGTTGTTGTCGATCCAGGTGTTTATGTGGGGCACGGAACTGAACGACATCTGGCCGTTGTTCGGAGTGCAGTCTCCTGGTTCGGTGCGGGCGCTGGTGACGGAGACAAGCCCGAAGGCCCATCGTTCGTTTGCGCCGCTGTTGATCCAGTAAGTACTGCCCCCGCTGTCGCCGCCGCACACCTTGAGTCCAGTCACCTGAGGCTTGCCGCTGGGGTTTTCAGCGGTGATCACACCGCAGTTGTCGTCCGTGGGCGCCAGGCGGCGGCCACTGAAGCAGACCACCTGGTTCATGGACACCGTGCTGGCGTACGCGATGGCGTAGTCGACATCGACCGCCTCGGAGGGAAGCTTGTAGATATAGCCAAAGCTGCCGCTGAGCCAGTAGGCGCTGTTGTTTCGAACCCATCCGGCGTCGACGGCGCCACTATCCCTTCGGAGACGGGCGTACCCGATCGCCTGCTCGCCGTGGCCGTAGACTGTGCGGTTCGTGACCTCCGCGTCCGTTAGGCAATGCCCGGCCGTGTAGAACCATCTCGACCCGTCCCCAGCGTGTGCCGTGTAGCCGAGCGAACAGCCGATTAGCGCTTGGCCGCTGCTCATCCTTCCAACGTTGATGCCGCCGCGGAGGGGCACACCGCAGGCGGTGCGGCTGTCACAAGCTGCGGGGAAGGTCTCCGGAACGTCACCCAAGCGCCACGTCACGGCGGGCTCGCGGCTAAGGGCATCCTTGACTCGCTCACTCGGTGGGGCGGGAAGTTCGAGGATGACGGCGTTGTCGACGGGGCTGACCCGGAGTTCGTACTGGTTGAGATCGCTGACGTGGGCCTCGAACCGCTGCCGCACTGCCTCGAGGAATCGATAGCTGCGGGCTACCCGCTCTGCCGCGACTACGATTCCCTGGGCGCGAGCGGAGGCCGCCATCGACTGGAGGGACTCGTCGTCAGTGGCATATACGTGCCAGGTGGCCGCCTCGAAGTCGTACCAGCTGCCGCCGTAGTCCGCGTCCCGACCGAATTGCTCTCCGAGGACGACCGTCGAGTTGACCTGTCCATATCGCGACCGAATCTGATCGTCCGAGAGCCCCGGATACAGGCTGCGGTAGTCCCGCAGCACCGACTCGGGCAGGACGCCCAACATCAACTGTTCCTCGTCGAGCGGTGCGTCTGGTACGGACGGCTCATTCCCCGGCTGGCTCGGCGGCGAGATCCCTCCGCCCCCGGTGGCCGACACGGCCCCAGATCCGAGAACAACCACGGCGGCACTCATCAACCCGACGAGCACAAGCGCGATGCGCACCGAATAGAAGGCACATTGGTAGGACGCATGGTCTCCCCCGTTGGTTGCATCGACAAAACCGGACTTCTCGGACCTTACGCCGACAATGGACTTGGCACCGCGCGAATCCGACATCCTTTGCGTGACCCATACCGTCGGTCGCGGAAGCAATCAGCGAAGGCGCGTGCCTGGTCACAGAAATGGTCACACGAACCTGCGGAAGGCGATGGCGGCCGGCGAACGCTCCTGGACGCGATCATGCCGCTGACCTGCGAAATCGCGTATCGGCACGGATCGGCGAGGACCGCCGTGGACCCGCCGGGTCGGAGTTCAAATCCCACCGCCACCGCCCATTCGATCTTCTCGGCAAACGATCACGCCCGCGCGATCCTTGCCCCTTGACAGCGCTGGATTCGACGCTGTCGGGGGGCAATTGGCGCGGTTGTTCCCGGAACACCGCGCAGGTTTGCAGCGGCAGCCGAGGGCTAGTCGGTGCAGATCCAGCAGCGGCAGACGCGGCGGCCGCCGCGCGAGTGCCGGAAGCGGAACCAGCTCACCACGAACGGTGTCATGTCTCGAGGGTCCGCTGCTCGGGTTGCCTGGGCTCAGCGCCGAGGTGTCGTCCGGGTGACGATCCCTGGACGGTTCCGTCCCGGGCTGTCAGCGACGCGCGTCGTCGTGCACGCCGCCCTCGACCGGTGGCGGCTCGTCGTCACCGCGACGGCGCAGGAATCCCACCCCCGGCAGGCCGGTGATGACCCGACGCAGGTCCTCCACGACCTCGAGCACCTCGTGGAGGTCCGGGCCCACCCGGTCCAACGTCTTGAGAACGGGAAGCACGTCGTTCTCCAGGTGCTCCAGGACGACCGGCAGTCGGTCGACCAGCGCGATGGCGGCGTCGACCTCGTGCGCCTGCAGCTGGTCGGCGAAGCGCTGCATCGACGGCGCCAAACGGCCGAGCGACGGCTCCCATGCCCGCAGCATCGCGTCCACGCGGTCGAGCACGCCGGATGCCGCGTCGGAGTGCCGGCCGGCCTCGGTGGTGACGATGTCGGCCCGGTCGAGGGTCGCTTGTGTGCGTACCGTCGCCTCCTCTGCGGCGCCCACCACCGTCTCGCTGCGCGCGACGACCGCCTCCACGCGGTCCAGCAGTGCCTCGACCCGGGTCAGGGCCTCGGCGGCGCGGGGCACGAGCCCGAGCGCCGTCTCGACGGTGGCGACGGCGGGGCCGATGACGGCGGTGGGGCCGGGGAGTGGCAGGCGCATGGGTGGCTCGTTCCCTGTCAGGTCGGGTCCAGTCGCCGGCAGCCGACAGGCAACGGCCGGGGCGACGGCTGAACGGCGGCGGCAGCCTGCTCCGGGGTGAGCAGCTTGGTGAACGCGGCGCCCAGCACGAGGTCGACCGAGGCACCCTTGCGCTGGTCGGGCACCGCGACGACCTCGCCCACCTGAGCGCCGACCGTTCGCGCCGCGGCTGTGCCCTCGGCGCTGTGACGTACCTCGGCAGCACCCGTGACGGTTCTCCTCGCCGGGTCGTTGTCGATCTTGCGCACGACGAAGCCGCGGCGGGACAGCTCGCCGGCCACCCGCGCGGCGAGCCCACGGCGATCGGTGGCGTTGTAGACGTTGACCGTCACCTCGGCGGGCGGGACGACGGCTGGCGTGGGGCTCGGCTCCGGACACGACGGGGTCGGCTTCGCGCGTACGTCCTCAGCCGACCCGGTCGTCACCTGCCACGCGGACCACGCGCCGGTGACGATCACAAGGAGTACGGCCACCACGACCATGATCCGCCTGGAGGCGCCGGACCGTCGGGTCAGCGGACGCCCCCCGACGCCGCGTGGTGTGAACATGCTCATCGCGGCTCGCGCGGGGTCGTGGCCATCGAATGCCGGTGTCAGTCCGGAAGCGTCAGGACTCGGGCGTGCAGGACGAGCCGCTGCTGCAGCGCGGCCCGCAGGGCGCGGTGCAGTCCGTCCTCCAGGTAGAGCTCGCCACGCCACTCGACGACGTGGGCGAACAGGTCGCCGAAGTACGTCGAGTCTTCGGCCATCAGCACGTCGAGGTCGAGCTCCCGCTTGGTGGTGACGAGCTGGTCCAGCCGCACCTGGGTGGGGGCGAGGTCGCCCCACTGGCTCTGTGAGTAGCCGTGGTCGGGGTAGGGCTTGGAGTCGCCGACGGCCTTGAAGATCACCCCTCCGAGCATAGGCTGGCGCCCCATCGCTCGGGCGCAGGGAGATGTGCATGTCGGTCAACGAGACGGTCGACCAGGTCGCCGCCGTCCAGCAGGGGTACGCGTTCGAGGGGCCCTGCCTCGAGCTCGGCGCGCTGGTCGTCGACGGCGACGCCCGGTCCGAGGCTGCGGTGCGCATCCCGCTCGCGATGGTCAACCGGCACGGCTTGGTCGCGGGGGCCACCGGCACCGGCAAGACGAAGACCCTGCAGCTCATGGCGGAGCAGCTGTCGGCGGCCGGGGTCCCGGTGCTCGCGGCGGACATCAAGGGCGACCTGTCCGGCTTGGCCATGGCCGGTGAGGCCGACGCGCGAGTCGCCGCGCGGGCCGCGGACGTCGGGCAGGAGTGGGCGGGCCGCGCCTGCCCGGTGGAGCTGCTGGCCCTCGGCGGCCTGGGCGATGGACATCCCCTGCGGGCGACCATGACGTCCTTCGGCCCGACGCTGCTGTCCAAGGTTCTCGGGCTCAACGAGGTGCAGGAGTCCTCACTCGGCCTGGTCTTCCACTTCGCCGACAAGGCCGGGCTGCCCATGCTCGACCTCAAGGACCTGCGTGCCGTCGTGCAGTTTCTCACCAGCGACGAGGGCAAGGACGAGCTGAAGACGCTCGGTGGGTTGTCCCCGGCCACCGCCGGCGTCATCCTCCGTGAGCTGATCGCGTTCGAGGACCTGGGCGCCGACCTGTTTTTCGGCGAGCCCGAGTTCGACACCGCCGACCTGCTGCGCGTCGACGAGGCCGGCAACGGGATCGTCTCGCTGCTGGAGCTGCCCCAGCTGCAGGACCGGCCGCGGTTGTTCTCCACGTTCCTGATGTGGCTGCTCGCCGACCTGTTCCACGACCTGCCCGAGGTCGGCGACGTCGACAAGCCCAAGCTGGTCTTCTTCTTCGACGAGGCGCACCTGCTCTTCGACGACGCGTCCGAGGGGTTCCTTGATGCGATCGCCCAGACGGTCCGGCTGATCCGGTCCAAGGGCGTCGGGGTGTTCTTCGTGACACAGACACCGAAGGACGTACCCGCCGACGTCCTCGCCCAGCTGGGCAACCGGGTGCAGCATGCGCTGCGCGCGTTCACGCCCCAGGACGCGAAGGCGCTGAAGGCCACAGCGTCGACCTTCCCCAACTCGTCCTACGACCTGGAGGAGGTGCTGACCCAGGTCGGCATCGGCGAGGCCGTGGTCACGGTCCTGTCCGACCGCGGCGTCCCGACCCCGGTGGCCTGGACCCGGCTGCGTTCGCCGCAGTCCCGGATGGCGCCGGCCGACCCAGTGGTGCTGGCCGAGAACGTGGCCGCGTCGAGCCTGCACGGCAAGTACGCCGAGCAGGTCGACCGTGACTCAGCCTACGAGCGGCTCACGGCCCGACTGGAGAAGGCGCCGGCGGATCCGGTCACGCCGCAGGGCCCGACCGAGAGACGCTCCCGGACGGCTCGCACTCGCCCGCCCCGGGCGGAGACGTCCACCGCCGAGAAGGTGATCCGGTCGAGTGCGTTCAAGCAGCTGGCCCGGTCGGCCGCCGCGGTCGTCGGGCGCGAGATCGCGCGCAGCATCTTCGGGGCCCGCAGTCGCTGACCTGCGGAAACGTCACTGAAAGTAGTTTCTTTCAGGGTCTGGTCAACCCGGTCGCAGCATGTAACACTCCGGCCCCGGCGCCGCCGACCGGCGGCAGCCTTCCTCATGGAGGTGTCGTGACCACGACCCTGAATCGCCGGCGTATCGCCGGAACCGCGCTCGGATCGGTGGTGGCCCTCGTGGCGACCACCGTT
This sequence comes from Actinomycetes bacterium, assembly GCA_050743225.1. Classification (GTDB taxonomy): domain Bacteria; phylum Actinomycetota; class Actinomycetes; order JACCUZ01; family JACCUZ01; genus JBOGDX01. Next base: position 7,010 of record JBOGDX010000063.1, read on the forward strand.
TCGCTCTCCTCAGCGGCCACCGCCGCACCCGCTCCCGGCGAGATCACCCAGAGCCAGGGCTTGCGCAAGGCCGTCACCGTTGCCGGCATCCGCGAGCACCAGGCAGCCTTCCAGGCGCACTCCGACGCCAACGGCGGAAACCGCGCGGGGGGCTCGCCGGGTTACGAGGCGTCCGCGAACTACGTCTCGAGCAAGGCCGCCGCTGCGGGCTACACGGTGTCCAACCACTTCTTCGACTTCACGTACAACGCCGACCGGACACCGCCGATCCTGCGCCAGGAGTCGCCGACCGCGACGACCTACGTTGACGGCGTCGACTTCTCCTCGATGACGTTCTCCGGCTCGATCCCGCAAACGACAGCCGCGGTCTGGGCGGTCGACCTCGCCCTCCCCCAAGCCCCGGGACCGGGTGCGACGACATCGGGCTGTGAGTCGGCCGACTTCGCCGGCATGCCGGTCGGGTCCATCGCCCTCATGCAGCGCGGAACGTGCACCTTCGGTGCCAAGGCCGACAACGCACGGGCCGCCGGAGCCATCGCCTCGGTCATCTTCAACGACGGCGGTGACGCCGGTCGCGTGGGGATCATCAACGGCACGCTCGGGCCTGGCAGCCATGGTCCGGCGGTCGGCACCACACTGGCCCTCGGCCAGGACCTCGCCAACGGGTTTGCTTCCGGCAGCACCGGTTCCACGGCGACCATCAAGGTCGACCGGGTCGAGGAGGTCCGGACCACGAGGAACGTGATCGCCGAGTCGCCTGGCGGGGACCCCAACAAGGTCATCGTCGTCGGGGCGCACCTCGACAGCGTTCCGCGCGGGGCCGGCGTCAACGACAACGGCTCGGGCTCGGGAGGCATCCTGGAGATCGCCGAGCAGCTGGCCGCACGCGGCATCGACCCCCGCAACAAGATCCGGTTCGTGTGGTGGGGTGCCGAGGAGTTCGGCCTGCTCGGCTCACGGGCATACGTCGCCGACCTGCCCCCCGCCGAGCGTGCCAAGATCGTGATGAACCTGAACTTCGACATGATCGGCTCGCCGAACTACGTCCGGTTCATCTATGACGGTGACAACTCGGCGTTCCCGGTCGGCCCGGGCGCTGCTGCCGGCCCGCCTGGGTCGGGTGAGATCGAGCGGGTATTCACCGACTACTTCGCAGCGGTCGGTCTGGCCTCGGCAGAGACCCCGTTCAGCGGGCGCTCCGACTACGGCCCCTTCATCGAGGTCGGGATACCGGCCGGTGGCCTGTTCACCGGCGCGGAGGGCGTCAAGACCGCAGCGCAGCAGGCGATCTTCGGTGGCACGACGGGAGCGCAGTACGACCCGTGCTACCACCTGCTCTGCGACACGTACGCCGGGACCGACACGGCGTACGCGAAGCAGGGGCTCGGTGAGATGGCCGACGCGGCAGCGCACGCCACGTTGCACTTCGCGAAGCGCAACTTTGCGCAGCGGCCGTTGGTGAACCCTGCCGCGCCCGTCAGCGGCAGCGCGGCGGCAGCCGGCGGAGGCGGACTTCACGCCGAGCACGAGGAGGCGGTCGCTCGCTGAGGCATGACTGACGACGATGGGCGGCGCACTCTGCGCCGCCCATCGTCACGTCGGGGGCGGAGGACGCGGGATTCGAACCCGCGAGGGGTTGCCCCCAACACGCTTTCCAAGCGTGCGCCCTAGGCCACTAGGCGAGTCCTCCGCGCAGGAGAGTACCGGAGGGGCGGGTCTCGGGGTCACGCCCGGAAGACGGGCGCCAGAGCGTATGTAGACTCGTGCGCCGACCCCTCGTGCGGCGTCATCCCGCTGAATCCCCCCAGGGCCGGAAGGCAGCAAGGGTAGGCAGGCTCTGGCGGGTGTGCGGGGGGTCCCTTCGTGCGGCGTCCCTCACCCTTGGGACGACCAGCCGAGGCCGTCGCCCCCGCCGACTAGGGTCGACGCGTGACCCAAGCGCTCTACCGCCGCTACCGCCCGGTGACCTTCGCCGACGTGATCGGTCAGGAGCACGTCACCACGCCGCTGCGCAACGCGCTGGCGAGCGGGCGTACCCACCACGCCTACCTGTTCAGCGGGCCGCGCGGCTGCGGCAAGACCACCAGCGCCCGGGTGCTCGCCCGGTGTCTGAACTGCGAGAAGGGCCCGTCGGCCGACCCGTGCGGCACCTGCCAGTCCTGCCAGGACCTCGGCCCGGGCGGCGCGGGCAGCCTCGACGTGATCGAGATCGACGCGGCCAGCCACGGTGGCGTCGACGATGCGCGCGACCTGCGCGAGCGGGCGTTCTACGCACCGGCCGGGTCCCGCTTCAAGATCTACATCATCGACGAGGCCCACATGGTCTCCCGCGAGGGCTTCAACGCGTTGCTCAAGCTCGTCGAGGAGCCGCCCGACCACGTGAAGTTCGTCTTCGCGACCACCGAGCCGGACAAGGTCATCGCGACCATCCGCTCGCGCACCCATCACTACCCGTTCCGCCTCGTCCCGCCGGGTGAACTTCATGCCCACCTGACGAGCGTCTGCGAGCAGGAGAAGGTCGTGGTCGACCCCACGGTCCTCTCGCTGGTCGTACGGGCCGGACGCGGCTCGGTGCGCGACTCCCTGAGCGTGCTCGACCAGCTGCTTGCCGGATCAGGGTCGGACGGTCTGACGTACGCCGGGGCGGCCGCTCTGCTCGGATACACCGACGCGAGCCTGCTCGACGACACGGTGGACGCCTTCGCCGCCGGCGACGCGGCCGGTGTGTTCCGGATCGTCGACCGGGTCGTCGAGGGCGGGCACGACCCGCGCCGGTTCGCCGAGGACCTGCTCGAGAGGCTGCGCGACCTGGTGGTCATCAACGCCGCGCCCGACGCGGTCGGGAGCATCCTCGCCCAGCACCCCGTCGACGGGCTGGAGCGGATGCGCGAGCAGGCCGCTCACTTCGGTGCGGCACAGCTCTCCCGCGCCGCCGACGTCGTCAACGCCGGGTTGACCGAGATGCGCGGGGCGACCGCACCGCGGCTCCAGCTCGAGCTCATCTGCGCCCGGGTCCTCCTGCCCGCCGCCGATGTCGGCGAGCAGGGCCTGGCCGCCCGCATCGAGCGGCTCGAGCGCCGGGCCGCCATCGCCGGGTCGCCC
>JBOGDX010000064.1:0-1911 GCA_050743225.1 Actinomycetes bacterium
ACGCCGGGCCGGCCTGGGCGGCGACCGCGCCGCGCGAACGGGCCGAGATCCTGCGCCGCGCGTGGACGCTCATGACCGAGCGCACCGAGGAGCTCGCCGTCCTCATCTCCACCGAGAACGGCAAGGCGCTGGTCGACGCGCGTGGCGAGGTGGCCTACGCCGCCGAGTTCTTCCGTTGGTACGCGGAGGAGGCCGTACGCGCCGAAGGTGCTGTCACGACGGCGCCGTCCGGGGCCAACCGGATCGTCGTCGTCCACCAGCCGGTCGGCGTCTGCGTGCTCGTGACGCCATGGAACTTCCCCGCCGCCATGGCCACCCGCAAGATCGGCCCGGCGCTGGCCGCCGGCTGCACGGTGGTGCTCAAACCGGCGAGCGACACGCCGCTGACCGCGCTTGCCGTCGCGGAGGTGCTCGATGACGCGGGCGTGCCCGCCGGAGTGGTGAACGTCGTTCCGGCTCGACGGTCCAGTGCCGTCGTCTCGGCGATGCTGCACGACGAACGGGTGCGCAAGCTGTCGTTCACCGGCTCCACCGAGGTCGGCCGGCTGCTGCTGCGGGAGGCGGCCGACACGGTCGTCAACACATCGATGGAGCTCGGCGGCAATGCCCCGTTCCTGGTCTTCACCGACGCCGACCTGGACGCTGCCGTCGACGGCGCCATGATCGCCAAGATGCGCAACGGGGGAGAAGCGTGCACGGCCGCGAACCGGTTCTACGTCGAGGAGCCGGTCGCGGCGGAGTTCGCCTCGAGGCTCGCCGACCGGATGCGTGCGCTGCGCGTCGGGCCAGGCGCCGACCCGGACACCCAGGTCGGACCGCTGGTCAACCGGGCCGCTGTCGAGAAGGTCGACGAGCTGGTGCGCGGCGCGTTGGGCAGCGGCGCCCGAGCAGTCGTCGGCGGGTCCGCTCCGGAACGTATCGGCTGCTACTACGACCCCACGGTCCTGGTGGACGTACCCGCCGATGCCGCCATCCTGCGCGAGGAGATCTTCGGGCCGGTCGCCCCGATCGTCTCCTTCACCGCGGAGGCGGATGCCATCCGTTGGGCCAACGACACGGAGTTCGGCCTGGTGTCCTACGTCTACACCGGTGACCTGGCCCGCGGTCTGCGGGTCAGCGAGGCGCTGGAGTCGGGAATGGTCGGGCTCAACCGCGGGCTCGTCAGCGACCCGGCGGCACCGTTCGGGGGCGTGAAGCAGAGCGGCATCGGCCGCGAGGGCGGCCACGAGGGGATGCTCGACTACACCGAGAGCAAGTACATCGCCGTCAGCTGGTAGCGCCTGAACCCTCGCTGCTGCTCACCGGCTACAGCTCACCGGCTGACGTTGCGCGCGGCCCAGTAGTCCGGCGCCGCCTTGCTCGCCGCGAGCGCATCGGCGTCCTCGAAGCCGGGCGCCATCGACCCCGGGGCGCCGGCAAGCACCTGGTGGTGGTCGATGCCGAGCAGCCGGATCCAGCTCTGCTGACCGAAGGTCAGTGCGACGAAGCAGCCGAGCTCGACCAGCTCCGGCTCGGTGAAGTGCGCGTGCAGGCGCTCCCAGAACGCGTCGTCCGGGTCCAGCCGCCAGGCGATCGCCTCGGTGTATGCCAGGGCCGCCTTCTGCCGCTCGTCGAACCTGTCCGACGACTCGAAGTTGAGCAGTTCGTCGTACTGCTGCTCGAGCAACCCCGCCGTGGTCGCCTTGATCGACCGCTGGTTCCCGCAGAACTCGCACTTCACACTCCGCGAGATGTAGACCCGGCAGAGCTCCTTCACCGAGTGGTCGAGCACGCCGGAGTGGAAGATCGCTTTCCACGAGTCGGCGAACGCCCAGAACGCGTTGGGCGCGTGGGCCCGGACCGCTGACGACTCGGGGCGTGGCGTCCCCTCGACTGCGCAGCGGTGCATCTCCTCCTGCATCCGCTCGTCCA
>JBOGDX010000064.1:1921-10078 GCA_050743225.1 Actinomycetes bacterium
CTGATGCGCTGTGTCATCGTCTCCTCTTCCAGAGTTGGTGGGTCACGTTCTGATCGCCTCGACGATCCGGTCTGCGGTGATGGGCAGGTCGCGGACGCGCACCCCGATCGCGGCCGCGACGGCGTTCGCGATCGCGCCCGCTGTCGGGCCCTGCGACGCCTCGCCGGAGCCGACCGAGGGCAGCTCCGGCCGGTCGAGCAGCAGCACCTCTACTTCGGGGGTCTCGCTGAACCTCAGGATCGGGTAGGTCTCCCAGTCGGTGCTCGTGATCCGGGTACGGTCGAAGCGCACCCGCTCCTTCAGCGTCCACGACGTCGACTGGACCGCGCCTCCCTCGATCTGGTTGCGCACGCCGTCCGGGTTCACGACCCGCCCGACGTCAACGGCAAGCGTCAGCCGTCGCACCCGGACGTCGGTCACCGCCTCCACCTCGGCGATGACTGCGCAGTAGGCGCCGCGGGCCTTGTACCGGGCGTACCCGATGCCCAGCCCCACGTCCCCGCCCCGAGGCCGGTCGGCCCACCCGACGTGGTCGGCCACCGCCTGCAGCACGGCCCGCCCGCGGTCGTCGTCGAGGTGGACGAGCCGGAAGTCGAGCGGGTCCGCGCCTGCGCACTCGGCCGCCTCGTCCATCATCGACTCGATCGCGAAGACGTTTCCGAAGGCACCGAGCGTGCGCAGCGACGAGGTCCGCAGGGCCACCTCCCGACGCCGGTGACCCCGGATCCGGCGCACCGGCACCGTGTATCCGGGCACCGCGTTGCGTGTGCTGCCCGCCCCGCGCTCGGCGGGAGGGTCGATCGGGTCGGGCAGGGGGGAGCCGGCGGCCAGGTGCGCGTACGCGAGGAGGCCGGCCGAGCCGGCGAACCCCGGTCGCGACGTGTGGCCTTGGCTCCAGACGTCGGCCTCCCAGCACACCAACCGGCCCTCCGTCGACAGCCCGACCCGGACGTCGACCGTCATCGGCGAGCCGAACGGCGCCCATGACAGCTCGTCGGGCCGCCGCCAGCGCACGTGCACCGGCCGCCCGGGCACCGCGCGGGCCAGCAGCACCGCGTCGAACGCTGCGTCGTCGGCACCGTTGTGGCCGTACGCCCCGGCGCCCTCAGCGTGCTCGACGGACACGGCTGCGGCGTCCAGACCCAGTGCTGCCGCGATCGCGCGGCGCAGCCCGAACACGTTTTGGCTGTGGCTCCACACGTGTACGTCGGTGCCGGCGTCGGACCACTGCGCCATCCCGCAGCTGGGGGACATCGAGGCGTGCGCGAGGAACGGCCGGGTGTAGGTCGAGGCGAGCTGCCGGGTCGTCGGCGGGACGTCGTCCGAGCCATCGCAGACGTCGGCGTCGAAGGTCGTGACCGGACCGTCCCGCAGGTACGTCGTCAGGTCGTCCTCGTCCGGAAGCGACTCGTGCTCCTGCCAGGTGGTGGTTGCCCGCAGCGCTTCGGCGGCGAGATCCGCCCGGTGTTCGTCGTCTGCGACCACCCCGAGGAACGAGCCGTCGCAGACGACGGCAACGACGCCGCGCATCGCCTCGACCGACCTGGGCGATGCCGCCATGAGCGACGCCGCCGGCGATGGCGGCCGCACCACCTGCCCCCATAGCTGTCCCGGCCGGACGATGTCCTGGATGAAGCGTGCCCGGCCGCGCACCTTGCCGGGCAGGTCGACCCGCGCCAGCGACGAACCCGTCACGGCACTCTCGTCCGGCTTCTTCGTCAGAACGGTCGCGTCGATGTCCACGTCGAGGTCGACGTCAGCCGCAAGATCGCCGTAGCCGGCCGACCCGTCGCGGCCGCGGGGGCCGAAGGTGCCGGCGCGGACGTCGACATCCGCCGGGTCGACGCCGAAGCGCCGCGCGGCCGCTGCGACGAAGAGCGACCGGGTGTGCGCGCACGCCGCCCGCACCGCCTCGCCCGAGTCGGCGACAGACATGCTTCCCGCGGTCGGCCCCTCGTCCGGGCCGCCGGCCGTCGTCGCCCCGTGCACCAGCACCCGCGCGGTGTCCGCATCGAGCTCGTCGGCGGCGATCTGCGTCAGCGCGGTGAGGATGCCCTGTCCGAGCTCCACCTTCCCGACCTGCACGTGGATGGTGCCGTCAGCGTCGACCCGCATCCAGGTGGACAGCTTGGGGTTCGCCCGCACGTGCTTGGGTGCCTCGGTCACTGCCCGGCCGCCTTGAGTACCGCCCGGACCATCCGGCGCTGCACGCCGCAGCGGCAGAGGTTGCGGTCGAGCGCTTCGACGACCTGCTCCTCGGACGGCTGCGGGTTCGAGGCCAGCAGGCCGGCTGCGCCGACCAGTACGCCGGAGAGGCAGAACGCACACTGCGCGGCCTGTTCGTCCAGGAAGGCCTGTTGCACCGGGTGCAGGGCGTCCCCGTCAGAGAGCCCCTCGACCGTCACCACCGACTTCCCGGCGACCGCCCACAGAGGTGTGTCGCAGGCCGGGGTGGCCTTGCCCTCCAGGAGCACGAAGCACGCGCCGCACAGCCCGACGCCGCAACCGAACCGCGGTCCGGCCAGACCCAGATGGTTGCGCAGCACGTGCAGCAGCGGGGTGTCCGGCGCCGCCGTGATCGCGGTCGTCGATCCGTTGACGGTCAGCGACACGGTTACTCCGGCGTCCGGCGGGGTGTCAGGGCTCACCGGCGTACCTCCTCCAGGAGGGTCGCGAGGTTCCCGTGGAGCACCCGGTCAAGATCCTTGCCGTCGAGGCCGGCTATCGCGCGGACGGTCGCCACCGGCTCAGGGTCGCCCATGCGGAACGGGTAGTCACTGCCGAGCACGACCTGCTCGGCGCCCACGACGTCGATCAGGAACCGCAGCGACGTCGGGGAGTGCAGCACGGTGTCGAAGAAGACCTGGCGAAGCCAGTCGCTGGGCGGCCGGGTGAGGTTCGCCGCGGCGCCGTCGGCCTTCGAGTGGTAGCCGCGGTCCCATCGGCCGAGCTGGTACGGCGCGAAGCCGCCGCCGTGGACCAGAACAACCCGCAGCTCCGGGTACCGCTCGAGCACGCCGCCCATCACCAGATGACCGAGGGCGATCGTGGTCTCGGCGGGGTTGCCGATGAGGTTGTTGAGGTTGTACCGGCTGACGTTGCGGCCGGCGAGCGACGCGTAGGGGTGCACGACCACGACGGCGCGCAGCTCCTCGGCGGTCGACCAGAACGGGGCCAGCCCAGGGTCGTCGAGCTCCCGTCCGTCGACCGTCGTCGCGATCTCGGCGCCCACGAGCCCCAACGAGGTCACCGCGTGCCGCAGCTCGGTCGCGGCCCGGGCCGACGACTGCAGCGGGACGGTCGCCAGCGCTCGGAACCGGTCCGGCGCTGTCGCCACCGTTGCGGCCAGCGCCTCGTTGAACATCCTCGCGTAGCGGGAGCCCATCTCGCCGTCCAACGCGTACGCGGTCAGGTCGATCCAGCTCGACAGCACCTGCACGTCGACACCGGCTGCGTCCATGGCGGCCAGCCGCCGCGGCATGTCCAGCAGCGCCGGGAACATCGGCCGGGTCTGCACCCTCCCCGCGATCAGCACGGCGGAGCGACCGTCCTGCTCGGTCACCTCGATGCCGTAGCGGCCGCCGTCGGCGCGCAGCGTGTCGAGCGCGTCGACCGGCACGCAGTGCGCGTGCACATCGATCGTGGTCACAGCGCGAGCTCCGCCATCAGCGCAGCCAGGTCGTCCTCAGGTGCGAGGGCGTAGACCCCGCCGTTGACCCGGTCGGTCACCCAGATGTCGAGGTCGGCGCCGACGAAGATGTCGTTGATCTGCGGGGCGGCTTGGCCACCAGGCGTCTCGGGCACCCAGTGGGCAACCTCGACCGGGTGCCGCGCGTCGCGCACGTCATAGACGCGCAGCCCGCCGTTGAACCACGTGCTGAAGACGAGTGACGCGCTGCGAAAGCTGCCTGGTCTGTTCTCGTGAAGGTTGTGCGGCCCGAACCGTAGCCCGTGGTCGTAGAACTCGTCCGGGGGGGACGGGCAGACGCCGATCACCCGCGGGTCGGTGTCATCGGACACGTCGATCAGCCGGATGTCGTGCGGCTCGCCTTCCCGGCCCTCCGTCACGACCTCGTCGGTGACGACCAGCAGGTTACGGCCCGGCAGCGGCAGGCAGGTGTGCGTGTCGCCGACCCGGTCCCACGAGAGGTTTGCCAGCTGCGTCGGCTTGGCGACGTTTGAGATGTCGAGCACCACCAGACCGGCATCCCCGTAGCCGAGGTAGGCGCGGTGTCCGTCGACCAGCGCATGGTGGGCGGCGAACCGCTTGTCGGCCGGCCAGGTCCGTTCCTCGCCCTCGCGCTGCCCCGGCCACCACCACCGACCGGCCTCGACCGGGCTGCGCGGATCCTGCAGGTCCACGACGACCCAGATCCGGTCGTCGAACCCCTCCGGGATCGCCGAGACGTAGGCGTGCTGCCCGCCCGTCCAGACGATGCGGTGCACCCCCTTGCCTGTGGAGTCGAACCAGCCGACCTGCTGGGGGTCGAACGGGTCGGTCAGGTCGTAGATCGCCATCCCCGCGCTGTAGGGCTCGCCGCCACGGAACTGCTCGTGGTTCACCAGCAGGAGCCCGTCCGCCACCTGCACCTTGTGGGTGTGGCTGCCCGACGGCGACATCCACTGCCGCACGAGTCGCAGGTCGGACGGCTCGGACGCGTCGAGGATCGACGTGCCCGCACCACTGGGACCGAAGTGCCCGACGTAGAGCGCGTCGCCCTCCCGCAGCACCTGCATGCCGTCGCCGAAGCCACCGAGGTCGTGCTGCCCGACCGTGCGCACTCCCTTGCGGTCCTCGCTCACCGCGACTCCTCCCGTCATCAGCCGCTCAGCGCCTCATGCACCAGCGCCGCCGCGGAGGCGAGGAGCAGGACGAGCACGGCTCGGTTGAACGTGGTCGTGGACAGCCGCCGTGCCGCATGGGCTCCGAGGGGGAGCGCGATCGCGATCGGGACGAGTGCGAGCAGGCTCTCGAGCAGTCGGCTCTCGGTGTAGAGGCCGACTCCGAACAACGCGATCGTCTGCACCAGGGCGAAGCCGAAGAAGAGGGTGGCGAGCGCGAAGACGTAGGTGCGCGGTCGCATGCCGAAGCCGTGCAGATAGGTCGCCAGGAGCGGTCCGGAGATTCCGGTGGCTCCCTGCAGGCCGCCGGCGGCGATGCCGACTGGAGGCGAGGCGATGCGCGTGACTCGCGGCCCGAAGTGGAGGCCGGGTCGGGTGAGCGACAGCACGACGTAGACGACGATGAGCAGCGCCAGCACGGCGGACAGGACGCGGCCGTCCAGGCCCTTCAGCGCCATCGTCCCGATCACCGAGCCCACCGCACCCCCCACCATCATCACCGGCAGGTCGCGCGTGTACTTCGCCTCGGCCCGGTGGCTCCACACCAGCCAGCCGTTGGCCACGACACCGGGGATGGCCATCACGACGACCGAGCGCTCCACGCCGAGGAACGCGGCCATGACCGGGATGGCGATCTGCGGCAGACCGCCCCCCGTCGCGCCCTTGATGAAGGCTCCGAGCGCGATCGCCGCGACGATGACAACGAGGTCGAGGCTCCCGGCATCGGTCACGCCGTGCGATGCAGCCTGGTGAGCACGAACTCCTTGTGGCCGAGCACCTCCGCCGCAGACCAGCGACCCGAGGCGGTGCGCGCGACCAGGTCTTCGGTCAGTTCGGCGGCCTCGTCCAGCGACATGTCGTCGGTGATGATCTGTGACACGTCGAGGTCGATGTGCTCCGGCATCGTCTGCGCCGTCCGCGGGTTGGCGGTCAGCTTGAGCACTGGGACGACCGGGTTGCCGATGATGTTCCCCTGGCCGGTCGTGAAGAGGTGCAGCGCGGCACCACCCGCGGCGAAGAGGGTGATGGACTCCGCCGCCGCGGACGACGTGTCCATGAAGTGCAGGCCGCGTCGGGTGGGAGCCTCGGCCATCTCGAGAACCCCGTCGATCTTGGCGTTGCCTATCTTCTGGATGTTGCCCATCGCCTTCTCCTCGATGGTGGTGAGCCCACCGGCGATGTTGCCCTCGGTCGGCTGAGAGCCGAGCAGGTTGGCCTCCTGGTCGAGGATGATTCTCTGGTGCTCGTCGAAGAGCCGCTGGAACTTCGCCCGCTGTTCCGGGTCGGTGACCCGATCGGCGACGATGTGCTCGCCGCCGGTGAGCTCGGAGGTCTCGCCGAAGAAGAAGGTCCCCCCGGCTGCGGCGAAGCGTTCGGCGAACCTGCCGATCGTGGGGTTCGAGCCGAGCCCGGAGGTGGTGTCGGACTCACCGCACTTCGTGCTGATCACCAGGTCGGTGAGTGGGATGTCGGCGCGCGGCAGTCCGGTGGCATCGTGGACCATCGCGGCAGCGGCCCGGCTGGCCATCTCGATGACCTTCAGGTCGCCCAGCCCTTCGATCGAGAAGGCCGCCACCGGTTTGCCGGTGGCGGCGATGCCGTCGGCGACGCGTCTGGTCCAGTTCGGCTCGATACCGATGACGATCGCCGCCGCGACGTTCGGGTTGGCTCCGGTGCCGATCAGGGTCCGGAAGTGGAGGTCCAGGTCCGGGCCGAACTGCAGCCGGCCATAGGGGTGCGGGAGGGGCAGCGTGCCTTGCACGACCTTGCCGACGGCCTCGACGGCAGCGTTGGACAGGTCGTCGACCGGGATGATCGCGACGTGGTTGCGGCAGCCGACGGTGCCGTCACCGCGCCGGTAGCCCTGGAACCTGCGCACGGTCATGTCCAGGTTCATGTCCAGCGCTCTCCCTTCAGGTTGTGCACGTGGACGTGGTCGCCCTTGCGAATGTCCCGGGTGGCGCGGCCGATGACGACGCCATACTTCATGACCTGCTCCCCGGCGGCGATGTCGCGTAACGCCACCTTGTGGCCGAGGGGCACCGGCTCGTTGACGTCGAGCTCGAAGTGATCGCCGTTCTGGACCCGGCCGCGCACCGCCGGCCCGGGATCGATGTCGTGGACGGCGACGCCCACCACGTCGTCGGGGGCGTGGACGAGGAAGCTCTGCTGCACCTGGCCACTACAATCGTTCGCAGCCCCCCGTGTCAAGAGTCTGCGCCGTGTTGAGGGATCCGTGCGGATCTCGCCGTGCTTGACGGCCGCAAACGTTTGGGGGAGGGTGCCCGCATGGCTGATCCGGTGGTAGCCGTGCTCGGCACCCGGTACACGGACCTGTCTGTCGAGGAGGGCGTCCTCGGCCCGCTGGGCGTTCGGCTGGTGGCCGGGGACGGCGGCTCGGCGGACGCCGTCATGGCGGTCGCAGCCGGCGCCGAGGTGGTTCTGGCGGGCTCCCGCCCGCGCTTCGACGCGGAGGTGGTCGACGCCCTGGCATCGAGCGGATGCCGCGGCATCGTCCGCTACGGCATCGGCACCGACAGCATCGACCTCGCCGCGGCTGCGCGGGCGGGTCTGGCGGTCGGCCGGGTCTCCGACTACGGCACGGAGGCGGTGGCATTCCACGCCGTCTCGCTCGTCACTGCGTTGCTCAGGCGGCTGCGCGAGGCGGACGCCGCGGTGCGGGACGGCGACTGGGGGGTCGGTGGCCTGCGCCCGTTGCACCTGCCGAGCCGCCTGACAGCCGGTGTGGTCGGCTTCGGCCGCATCGGGCGGCGCATGGCCGACTTCCTGCGCGGGCTCGGCTTCCGTGTTGTCGCCCACGACGCGTATGCCGAGGTGCCGACCGGCCACGGCGTGCGCCCGGTGTCCTTCGACGAGCTCCTCGGGCGCAGCGACGTGGTGACCCTGCACGTCCCAGGCAGCCCCGACGGCAGCCAGCCGTTGATGGACGCGACCCGGCTCGCCGCCATGCGTCCGGGCAGCATTCTGGTCAACACCTCGCGCGGCTCCCTTGTGGACGTACCCGCGCTGGTCGAGGCGTTGCCCACCTTGCGGCCCGCGGCGGCCGGGCTCGACGTCTACCCGCACGAGCCACCGGACGTGTCCGTCTTCGAACCCGTGGCTGACCGGGTCCTGCTCACGCCACACATGGCGTGGTACACCGAGGAGTCCGAGCTCGACATGCGGCGAAAGGCGGCCCAGGAGGCCGCGCGCGTGCTGCGCCGAGAGCCGCTGCGCGAGCCAGTCGTCGAGGCAGAGATGGCAGCCCGGTGATCTACGACCTGTCCGCGATGACCAGCCCGGAGGCGGCTGCGG
>JBOGDX010000065.1:0-3530 GCA_050743225.1 Actinomycetes bacterium
GCACCACGCCGGCGAGCACCTGGTCCGGTTCGGTGGCGGCCCGACCGCGCCAGATACCCCCCGACAGCACCCGTCAGGCGCCGGCTGCGGTGCGCAGGGCGTCGACGCGGTCGGTGCGCTCCCAGGTGAAGTCCGGCAGCTCCCGGCCGAAGTGGCCGTAGGCCGCCGTCTGCGCGTAGATGGGTCGCAGCAGGTCCAGGTCGCGGATGATCGCGGCCGGCCGCAGGTCGAACACCGAGCTCACCGCGTCCTGGATCCGAGCGACCGGCACGGTCTCGGTGCCGAACGTCTCGACGAACAGCCCGACCGGGTGCGCCTTGCCGATGGCGTAGGCCACCTGCACCTCGCAGCGGCGGGCCAGCCCGGCAGCGACCACGTTCTTGGCGACCCAGCGCATCGCGTAGGCACCCGAGCGGTCCACCTTCGACGGGTCCTTGCCGGAGAAGGCGCCGCCGCCGTGGCGGGCCATCCCGCCGTACGTGTCGACGATGATCTTGCGGCCGGTCAGCCCGGCGTCACCCATCGGCCCGCCGATCTCGAACCGCCCGGTCGGGTTCACCAGCAACCGGAACCCGGTGCTGTCGATGTCCACCGCGTCCAGCACCGGCTTGACGACCTGCTCGGCGATGTCGGGCTCGAGCATCGACTCCAGGCCGATGTCGCTCGCGTGCTGGCTGGACACCACCACGGTGTCGACCCGGGCCGCGCGGTCCCCGTCGTACTCGATGGTGACCTGGGTCTTGCCGTCGGGCCGCAGGTAGGGCACCGCCCCGTCCTTGCGGACCGCGCTGAGCTGCTGGGCGAGCCGGTGCGCCAGCCAGATCGGCAGCGGCATCAGCTCGGGAGTGTCGTCGCAGGCGTAGCCGAACATCAGCCCCTGGTCGCCGGCGCCCTGCCGGTCTAGCGGGTCGACACTGTGGTCGTGGCGCTCCTCGTAGGCGTCGTCGACGCCCTGGGCGATGTCGGGCGACTGGGCGCCGATCGACACCGAGACGCCGCAGGAGTGCCCGTCGAAGCCCTTGGCCGAGGAGTCGTAGCCGATCTCGAGCACCCGGTCGCGCACGATGCTGGGGATGTCCGCGTAGGTCTCGGTGGTCACCTCGCCGGCAACGTGCACCTGCCCGGTCGTGATGAGCGTCTCGACAGCCACCCGGCTGGCCGGGTCGTCGGCGAGCAGGGCATCCAGGATCGAGTCGCTGATCTGGTCCGCGATCTTGTCGGGGTGACCCTCGGTGACGGACTCGGACGTGAACAAGCGGCGGGACACGGATCTCCTCTGTGGGCTCCGACGGCTGGCGGACGGTCGTTCGTCGGCAGGGGGAGTCTATCGGGCCGCGGGCGGGGGTCTCACGAACCGGACGCGGGTACGGCGGGCAGGCGCACGGCCACGAGGTCCCACACGGCGTCCGCGAGCGCCTCCTTGCTGCCCAGCGGCACCACGGCCTGGCTGCCGTCGGAACCGAGCACGACCGCGGCGTTCTGGGTGCCCTCGAACCCGGTGGGGTGCCCGGACGCGCCCACCTCGTTGACCACCAGCAGGTCGCAGCCCTTCCGGGCCAGCTTGGCCCGGCCGTGGGCGAGCACGTCGCCCTCGTCGTCACCGGTCTCGGCGGCGAAGCCGACGACCACCTGCCCGTCCCGTAGCCGCGGGGGCGCGGACAGCTCGGCAAGCACGTCCGGGGTGCGGACCAAGGCGACCTCGGAGGGCTCGGCCGCACCCTTCTTGATCTTCGTGGCCGACGTGTCGCGGGGCCGGAAGTCGGCGACCGCCGCGGCCATGACGACCACGTCGGCGTCGGCGGCGGCCGAGCGGACCGCGTCGCGCAGGTCCTCGGCCGAGACGACCTGCACCACCTTGACCCCCGCCGGATCGGGCAGGGCGGTGTTCGCGGCCACCAGGGTCACCTCGGCGCCGCGAGCCCGCGCCGTCGCGGCGAGGGCGTAGCCCTGCCGGCCGGACGACCGGTTGCCGAGGAACCGCACCGGGTCGAGGTGCTCGCGGGTGCCGCCGGCGCTGACCACGACATGCCGCCCCGTCAGGTCCGCGACGGCGCCGCCCCGGGCCAGCAGGCGGGCGGCCGCGTCGAAGATGTCGGCCGGCTCGGGCAGCCGACCCGGCCCGCTGTCGGCCCCGGTGAGCCGGCCCGACGCCGGCTCGATGACGTGCACGCCCCGGCCGCGCAGCGTCGCCACGTTGTCCTGGGTCGCGGGGTGCAGCCACATCTCGGTGTGCATGGCCGGGACCATCAGCACCGGGCACCGGGCGGTGAGCAGGGTGTTGGTCAGCAGGTCGTCGGCCAGGCCGTGGGCGGCCCGGGCGAGCAGGTCGGCCGTGGCGGGTGCGACGACGACCAGATCCGCCTGCTGGCCGATGCGGACATGCGGGACGCCCTCGACGTCCTGCCACACCTCGCTTGACACGGGGTGGCCGGACAACGCGGCCCACGTGGCGGCGCCGACGAACTCGAGGGCCGCCCTCGTCGGCACGACGCGGACGTCATGGCCGGCCTCGGTCAGCAGCCGCAGCAGCGCGGCGACCTTGTAGGCGGCGATCCCGCCGCCAACCCCCAGCACGATCCTGGCTGCAGCCACGACGCGCTCCCCTCACGCGGCGGCGACCGGACGGGCGGTCGCCGGCCGGGTCAGACCTGGTCGACCTTCTCGGCGGTCAGCAGGCCGCTGTTGATCTCGCGCATCGCGATCGAGAGCGGCTTCTCGTGGACGTGGGTCTCGACCAGCGGGCCGACGTACTCGAGCAGGCCCTCGCCGAGCTGGGAGTAGTAGGCGTTGATCTGGCGGGCCCGCTTCGCGGCGTAGATGACCAGGCTGTACTTGGAGTCGGTCGAGGCGAGCAGCTCGTCGATCGGGGGGTTGGTGATGCCCTCAGGCGCGGCGACAGTGCCGGACACGGGTGGCCTTCCGGTTGGGGACGACGTCAGCGGACGTCGGGGTGACATCTGGCGGGTCAGGGGGTTCGGGTCAAGGCTAGCAAACTGTCGACGACGTCCCCGACGCTCGTGTTGACCAGCGTCAGGTCGAACTCGGGCTCGGCCGCCAGCTCCTCGCGGGCGGTGGCGAGGCGGCGCTCGACGACCTCGGCCGGCTCGGTGGCCCGACCGGTGAGCCGCCGGACCAGCTCGTCCCAGCTCGGCGGGGTGAGGAACACCAGCTGGGCGTCGGGCATCACCGCCCGGACCTGTCGCGCCCCCTGCAGGTCGATCTCCAGCAGGACCGGGCGGCCGTCGGCGAGGTGGTCGAGCACCGGCTGGCGGGGCGTGCCGTAGAGGTTGCCCGCGAACTCCGCCCACTCCAGCAGTCCCCCGTCGGCGACCAGCTGCTCGAACACCTCGCGGGTGACGAACCGGTAGTGGACGCCGTCGATCTCGCCCGGGCGCGGGAACCGCGTGGTCGCCGACACCGACAGCCACACCTCGGGGTGGTGGCTGCGCAGCTCCCGGACGACGGTGCTCTTGCCGACCCCGGACGGGCCGGACAGGACGATCAACCGGTGCCGCTGGTGCGGCGTGTTC
>JBOGDX010000065.1:3540-10073 GCA_050743225.1 Actinomycetes bacterium
TGTTCAGGCCGTGCCGCCGAACTCCCGCTCCAGGGCGGCCATCTGCTGGGCCCCGAGACCCCGGACGCGCCGGCTCTCGGAGATCCCGATCTCCTCCATGATCTTGCGCGCCCGGACCTTCCCGACCCCCGGCAACGACTCGAGGACGGACGCCACCTTCATCTTCCCGACGATGTCGTTTCCGCCCTCTCGGCTGCCCTCCTTGAGGACCTCGATGAGCGACGCACCCGAGTGCTTCAGCCGGTTCTTCACCGCCGCCCTCTCCCGCCGGGCGATCGCGGCTTTCTCAAGGGCCGCGGCCCTTTGCTCGGGAGTCAACGGGGGCAGAGCCACGTGAGGTCACCTCGGTGCAAAAGAAACGATGGACGAGACGTCTAGCAACAGATCAGGAACCTAGCGACACCAACGGTCTCGGGCAATGCGGGTCACGGTTCCGTGCAAACTTCAACCGTTCGTCGGACGCGTCGGGAGTCCGTTCGCAAGGTCGCGCGCGGCCCGTCCGACGTCCGGTGCTCCCGTGATCGGACGCCCGACGACCAGCAGGTCCGCACCGTCGGCCAGGGCCCGCGCCGGTGTCGCCACCCGCGACTGGTCGGCGGTGCCGGCCCCGGGTGGACGTACGCCGGGTGTGACGAGGACGACGTCCGGTCCCACCTCCCGGCGTACGTCGGCGACCTCCAACGGCGAGCAAACGAGGGCGCGTGCCCCGGCCCCGACGGCGAGGACGGCGAGCCTGCGCACCACGTCGCGCGCGGTCCCGGTCATGCCGAGACGGCCGAGGTCCTCGTCGGAGAGCGAGGTGAGGACGGTGACGCCGACCACGGTGGTGCCGGGCAGGGTGTCGACCGCGGCACGCACCATGTCGTGTCCGCCGCTGGCGTGCACGGTCAGGTAGTCGGGGGCAAGGTCGGCGACCGACCGGGCGGCGCCGGCGACGGTGTTGGGGATGTCGTGCAGCTTGAGGTCGAGGAAGACCTCCCGCCCGCCGCTGCGGTCCCGGGCGGTGGTCACCGCGGCGGCACCGTGCCGCAGGTAGAGCTCCAGACCCACCTTGACGGTACGGATGTAGGGCCCGACGGCGGCCGCCCACGCGGCCACCGTCTCGAGGTCGTCGGTGTCCAGCGCCACCGCGACCGGCGCCGGAAGCGTCATCCGGTCTCTCGGGACCGGTGGGCGAACCCGACGGCCTCGCGGACGCTGGCGAACCCGCGGTCGACGAGGGCGTGGCGCAGCTCGCGCAGCACCCGCACCGGCGCGCCCGGGTCACCGAAGACGGCGGTCCCGACGGAGACGGCCGATGCCCCGGCGAGGATCAGCTCCAGCGCGTCGAGGCCGGAACGCACCCCACCCATGCCGATGATCGGCACGTCGGGCAGCGCGGCGTGCACCTGCCAGATGCAGCGGACCGCCACGGGCTTGACCGCCGGGCCGGACAGCCCCCCGGTCAGGCCGCCCAGGACGGGTCGCATCGTGTCGACGTCGATCGCCATCCCGAGCACCGTGTTGATCAGTGACAACCCGTCCGCGCCCGCGTCGACGCAGGCGCGCGCGATGGTGACGATGTCGGTGACGTCCGGCGAGAGCTTGGCGAAGACCGGGACGGAGGGGGCGCTGTGCCGCCGTACCGCGCCGACGACCTCGTGGGAGGCGCCGGGGTCGCAGGCGAAGACCAGGCCACGGTTCTCGACGTTGGGACAGGAGATGTTGACCTCGATCGCGGCCAGCCCGGGGGCACCGCGCAGCCGGCGGGCCAGCTCGGCGTACTCCTCGACGCTGCCGCCGGCGATGGAGACGACCGCGCGGGCGCCCTTCTCGTGCAGCCACGGCAGGTCCTCGGCCAGGAAGGCGTCGATCCCTGGCCCCTGCAGCCCGATCGAGTTCAGCATGCCGCTGGGGGTCTCGGCCATCCTCGGCGTCGGCCGACCCGACCGCGGGTCCAGCATGATCGACTTGGTGACGACCGCGCCGAGCGCGGCGACGTCGAAGAACTGGTCGAGCTCCCGGCCCGCTGCGGCACACCCGGACGCCGTGGTGACCGGGTTGGCCAGCTCGAGCGGGCCGAGCACGGTGCGCAGGTCGTAGCGCGGCTCGTCGACCACCGCGGGAGCCGGGACGGTGCGGACGGCGAAACGGGTCATGCGGCGTTCCCCCAACGAGTTGTCAGGCTCTCGACGGCGTTTCGCCGGTCGAGAGCCTGACAGGTGAACGGTGCGCGTGCTGTGTCCATGTCAGTGCGCCGCCAGCGGTGCGCCGTGGGTGTCCGACGGCACGGTGCCCACGTCGTCCCAGCGGACCCGGTCGCCGGCGAAGACCGGGCCCTCGACGCACGAGCGCACCATCCGGGTGACCCCGTCCTCCCCCACCACGGGCAGCACGCAGGTCATGCAGACGCCGATGCCGCAGGCCATCGACTCCTCGACCGCGCACTGGGCCGGGACACCGTGCTTCTCGGCGACCTCGCTGACTGCGCGCAGCATCGGCATCGGTCCGCAGGCGTAGACGACGTCCGTGCCGGCGCGCTCCATCACGTCGGGCAGCACGTCGGTGACCCATCCCCTCGTGCCCGTGGAGCCGTCGTCGGTGGTGACCGCGACGGTCGCGGCCATCCGCTTCGCGTCGAGGACCCCGAACAGGCGGTCCTGCGTCGCGGCGCCGAGCACGAAGTCGACCCGGCAGCCGCGGCTGCGCAGGGCGTCCGTGAGGCCGAACAGCGGCGCGCTGCCGTATCCGCCGCCGACCAGCGTGGCGCTGACGGTGTCGCGGGGCAGCGAGAACGGCCGGCCGAGCGGTCCGACCACGTCGGCCGGCGCGTGCGGCTGCAGGGCCGCCAGCCAGGCCGTGCCGGCCCCGTGGACGGCGAGGACGACCTCGACGGTCCCGCCGTACACGCCGCGGCTGCTGACCTTGTAGATCGAGAACGCCCGGCGCAGCACCATGCCGGTGCGCTCGCCGCCGACCGCCAGGGCGACGAAGTGCCCCGGGCGGGTGCGGTCGGCGATGCCGGGCGCGACCAGCGTCAGGTGGTGGTAGGCGCCGACCCGGCGCATGGCCAGCACCTCGCCGCGTACCTGCAGGGGACCGCTCTCGCTCACGTACCCGACCTCCCTAGCGCGTCCGTCATGAGAGCCAGTCCTGGATCGAGCGGACGTCGAGCGCCCCACGACCGAGCGCCTCGATGCCCTGCACGGCCGCCGCGAGCTCCTGGACCGTGGTGATGATCGGCCGGTCCATGGCGATGGCCGCCGCGCGGATCTCGTAGCCGTCGGCGCGGGCGTGCCGCCCTGATGGCGTGTTGACCACCATGTCCACCTCGCCGGCGAGGATCCGCTCGACGACCGTCGGCTCGCCATCCGGGCCGGGCCCGGCGCTGTGCTTGCGCACGACGGTCGACTCGACGCCGTTGCGACGCAGCACGTCGGCGGTGCCCTCGGTCGCGACCACGTGGAAGCCCAGGTCGGCCAGCCGCTTCACCGGGAAGATCATCGCCCGCTTGTCGCGGTTGGCCACCGAGACGAACACCGCGCCCTTGGTCGGCAGCCCGCCGTAAGCAGCCGCCTGCGACTTGGCGAAGGCGGTGCCGAAGGAGGCGTCGATGCCCATCACCTCGCCGGTCGAGCGCATCTCCGGGCCCAGGATGTGGTCGACCCCGCGGCCCTCGACGGTGCGGAACCGTTTGAACGGCAGCACCGCCTCCTTCACCGCCACCGGGGCCGGCCGGCCGCCGCGGTCGGTCGGTGCCGCACCGTCGCCGCTGGCACGCAGCAGGCCCTCGGAGCGCAGCTCGGCGATGGTCGCCCCGAGCATCACCCGGGCCGCGGCCTTGGCCAGCGGCACCCCGGTGGCCTTCGAGACGAACGGCGCGGTCCGCGACGCACGTGGGTTCGCCTCGAGGACATAGAGGACGTCGGCGGCCAGGGCGAACTGCACGTTGAGCAGCCCCCGCACCCCGATCCCCTCGGCCAGGCGCCGGGTCTGCTCCCTAACCCGCTCCACCTCCTCGCGGCCCAGGGTCACCGGCGGCAGGACGCAGGCCGAGTCGCCGGAGTGGATCCCGGCCTCCTCGATGTGCTCCATCACCCCGCCCAGGTAGAGCTCCTCGCCGTCGAAGAGCGCGTCCACGTCGATCTCGATGGCGTCGTCGAGGAAGCGGTCGACGAGGACCGGCCGGTCAGCAGACACCTCGGTCGCCTCGGTCATGTACGTGGCGAGCTCCTCGTCGTCGTACACGATCTGCATGCCGCGACCGCCGAGCACGTAGGACGGCCGGACGAGGACCGGGTAGCCGATCTCGGCGGCGACCCGGCGGGCCCCGTCGTACGACGTCGCGGTGCCGTGCTTGGGCGCGACCAGGCCGGCGTCGGCCAGGACCTCGGAGAACGAGCCGCGGTCCTCGGCCAGGTGGGTTCCATGTACCGAGGTGCCGAGTATGACCACCCCTGCGGCTTCAAGCCCGGTGGCTAGCCCCAGTGGAGTCTGGCCACCGAGCTGCACCACCACTCCGACCACCGGGCCGGCCTGCTGCTCGGCGTGCACCACCTCGAGCACGTCCTCGAGCGTGAGCGGCTCGAAGTAGAGCCGGTCGGAGGTGTCGTAGTCGGTCGACACGGTCTCCGGGTTGCAGTTGACCATCACGGTCTTCAGCCCGCGCTCGCGCAGCGCGAACGACGCGTGGACGCACGAGTAGTCGAACTCGATGCCCTGCCCGATGCGGTTGGGCCCGCTGCCCAGGATGAGCACGGCCGGCTCCTCGCGCGGCGCGACCTCGGTCTCCTCGTCGTAGGACGAGTAGTGATAGGGCGTACGCGCCGCGAACTCTGCCGCGCACGTGTCGACCGTCTTGAACACGGGACGGATGCCCAGCGCGTGCCGGACCCCCCGCACGACGTCCTCCGGCATCCCGCGCAGCCGGCCGACCTGGGCGTCGGAGAAGCCGTGCCGCTTGGCGCGGCGCAGCAGGTCGCGGTCGAGCTCCGGCGCGGCCCGGACGTCGGCCGCGACCTCGTTGACCAGCTGCACCTGGTCGAGGAACCACGGGTCGATGCCGGTCGCCTCGTACAGATCCTCGACGCTGGCCCCGGCCCACAGGGCCTGCTGCACGTCGCGCAGCCTCCCGTCGTGCGGCGTCCCCGCCCGCTCGACCAGCTCTCCCACCGTCACCGCGTCGATCATGCAGCTTCGGGGATCTTGTTCGCCGCGGGCCGGCCAGTCGAATGTCGCGTCGCGCTTCTCAAGCGACCGCAGCGCCTTCTGCAGCGCCTCCGTGAAGCAGCGCCCGATGGCCATCGCCTCGCCGACGCTCTTCATGTGCGTGGTGAGGGTCGGGTCCGCGCCGGGGAACTTCTCGAACGCGAACCGCGGCACCTTCACCACCACGTAGTCCAGCGTCGGCTCGAAGGACGCCGGCGTCTCGCGGGTGATGTCGTTGGGGATCTCGTCGAGGGTGTAGCCGACGGCGAGCTTGGCGGCGATCTTCGCGATCGGGAAGCCGGTGGCCTTCGACGCCAGCGCGCTCGACCGGGACACGCGCGGGTTCATCTCGATCACGATCACCCGCCCGTCGTCGGGGTTCACCGCGAACTGGATGTTGCAGCCGCCGGTGTCGACGCCGACCGCGCGGATCACGTCGATGGCGATGTCGCGCAGCCGCTGGTACTCCCGGTCGGTGAGCGTCATGGCCGGCGCGACCGTGACCGAGTCACCGGTGTGCACGCCCATCGGGTCGATGTTCTCGATCGAGCACACGACGACGACGTTGTCGGCCTTGTCGCGCATCAGCTCGAGCTCGTACTCCTTCCAGCCGAGGATCGACTCCTCGAGGAGCACCTCCGTCGTCGGGCTGGCCTGCAGCCCGGCGCCGGCGATGCGCCGGAGCTCGGCCTCGTCACGGGCCAGGCCGGATCCTGAGCCGCCCATGGTGAACGAGGGGCGTACGACGACCGGGTACCCGAGGTCGCGAGCCGCTGCGAGGCACCCGTCGAGCGTGTGGGCGATCGTGCTGCGCGCCGACTCGGCACCGATCGAGTCGACGATCGCCTTGAACCGCTGCCGGTCCTCCCCCGCCTCGATCGCACCGACGTTGGCCCCGATCAGCTCGACGCCGTACTCCTCGAGGACACCCGCCTCGTGCAGCGCCATCGCCGTGTTGAGCGCCGTCTGGCCGCCAAGCGTGGCGAGCAAGGCGTCCGGCCGCTCGGTCTCGATGACCTTCGCGACGATGTCCGGTGTGATGGGCTCGATGTAGGTCGCGTCGGCGAACTCCGGGTCGGTCATGATCGTCGCCGGGTTGGAGTTGACCAGGACGACCCGCAGGCCCTCCTCGCGCAGCACCCGGCAGGCCTGGGTGCCGGAGTAGTCGAACTCGCAGGCCTGCCCGATGACGATGGGCCCGGAGCCGATGACCAGCACGCTCGAGATGTCGGTGCGCCTCGGCATCTAGCGAACCCCCTCGAGGAGAGTGGTGAAACGGTCGAAGAGGTACGCCGCGTCATGGGGGCCGGCCGCCGCCTCCGGGTGGTACTGCACCGAGAACGCCG
>JBOGDX010000066.1:0-10037 GCA_050743225.1 Actinomycetes bacterium
ACCTCGAGCGGGTCGTCCACTGCTACGGCCACGGCGGTGCCGGCGTGACGCTGTCGTGGGGCTGTGCCGACGACGTCCTGCAGGCGGTCGAGTCGCTAGCCGGCGCCGAGGCGCGGCTCAGCCCGGCGGACGCGTCTCGGTGACGCGGTAGGGCATCCTCGCTCTCGTGAGCCACAACGGATCCGCCGTGTGGGTGCGCGGTCTGCGGAAGACCTATGGGGAGCGGACGGCCGTGGACGGCGTCGACCTCGAGGTGTCGCCGGGCGAGGTCTTCGCCCTGCTCGGGCCCAACGGCGCGGGCAAGACGACCACGGTGGAGATCCTCGAGGGCTATCGCCGACGGGACTCCGGCGACGTCAGTGTCCTCGGACAGGACCCCGCGCACGCCGGTCGGGATTGGCGTGTCCGGGTGGGGATCGTGCTGCAGTCGGTCACCGACCTGTCCGAGCTGACGGTCCGAGAGACAGTCCACCACTTCGCGAGCTACTACCCGGACCCGCGCGACCCGGAGGAGGTCATCGAGACGGTCGGCTTGTCCAGCAGCGCCGCCCAGCGGACCCGGCTGCTGTCGGGCGGGCAACGGCGGCGGCTCGACGTGGCCCTGGGCATCCTGGGCCGACCCGAGCTGCTGTTCCTCGACGAGCCGACGACCGGCTTCGACCCAGCGGCGCGTCGCCTGTTCTGGGCGCTCGTGGAGGACCTCGCTCGCGAGGGGACGACGATCCTGCTCACGACGCACTACCTCGAGGAGGCGGAACGGTTGGCCGACCGGGTCGCGGTGATCGCCCGTGGCAGCATCGTCGAGGTCGCCGCCCCTGCCGCCCTGGGTGGACGGCAGCTCGCCCTGGCGACGGTGGCCTGGACGGATGCCGACGGCGGCCGGCGCTCGGTGCAGACGGCCGAACCCACCCGGATCGTGCGCGACCTTGCCGCGCGGTTCGACGGCGGAGAGGTCCCGGAGCTCTCGGTCACCCGGCCCACCCTCGAGGAGACCTACCTCGCGATGGTGGGTGACGAGTGACCGCCTCCCCGCCTGTGACGAGCAGGCCGACCCTGCCGGGCATCTGGGGCCTCGGGCTGCGGCGGGTGCGCATCGAGCTGCTGACGTTCGCCCGAGACCGCGAGGCGGCCTTCTTCACGATGATCCTGCCCGTGCTGCTGCTCGTCGTCTTCGGATCGGCGTTCGGCGAGGACATCGTGCCGGGCGTGACGTTCAGCCAGTACTTCCTCGCCGGAATGCTCGCCTCGGGGATCGTCTACACGTCGTTCCAGAACCTCGCCATCGCCATCCCGCAGGAACGCGACGACGGCACGCTCAAACGGCTGCAGGGCACGCCGATGCCGAAGGCTGCCTACTTCGTCGGCAAGGTCGGCATGGTCCTCGTCATCTACGTGGTCCAGGTCGCGCTGCTGATGGCCCTCGGAGTCGCACTCTTCGGCGTCAACCTCCCGACCGCGCCAGCCGACTGGTGGACGTTCACGTGGGTCAGCGTGCTCGGTCTCGTCTGCTGCACCCTGCTCGGCATCGCGTTCTCGGCGGTCACCCGGAGCGGTCGCGGCGCACCTGCGCTGGTGTCCCCCGTCGTGCTGGTGCTGCAGTTCACGTCGGGAGTGTTCTTCGTCTACGACGAGCTCCCCGCGTGGATGCAACAGATGGCTGCGCTCTTCCCGCTCAAGTGGCTCTGCCAGGGGATGCGATCGGTGTTCCTGCCGGACTCGTTCCAGCAGCAGGAGCTGGCCGGGTCCTGGGAGCTCGACCGGGTGGCGATGGTGCTCGCCGCCTGGGCACTGGGCGCGGTGCTGCTGGCCCTGCGGTACTTCCGCTGGAGGCGCCGCGAGGAGAGCTAGGGTCCCCACACTGTTGGGCTCTCCCGCATAGGGTCTGGGAATGAGCGAGATGAGCATGAACAAGGCGATCCACGGCGCTTTCCGACGCGACCTGGACCGGTTCATCGCCGCATTGAGCGCGTTCCCGCCCGGCGACATGACCCGCGCACGACAGCTCGGCACCGCCTGGGCGAACTTCGACGACCAGCTCACCTACCACCACGAGGGCGAGCACACCATCGCCTGTCCGGCCCTCCAGGCGGTGGGTGTGAGCAAAGAGCTCCTGGCGACGATGGATGCAGAGCACGAGTCCATGGCCGCATCGATGGCCGAGGCCCGCACCGCGATGGGGGCGCTCACGCAGACGGCGGGGACCGAGGAGTCCCAAGCGGCGCTGGCCGCCTTCCAGACGTTGAAGCAGGTGACGGTTGCGCATCTCGACCACGAGGAGGCCGAGATCGAGCCGGTCTACCTGACCAAGCGGGACACGGCGGAGCTGAAGGCGATGGGCAAGGCGTTCGGCAAGGTGAGCCCGGCCAGGGGCGGCCGGTTCTTCGCCTGGCTCCTCGACGGCGCATCGCCCGAGGAACGGGCCGCCGTGACCCGAGAGGTCCCCGGTCCGGTGGTCTCCATCATCGGCGGGATCTTCGGACGCGGCTACCGCAGGACCGTCGCACCGGTCTGGAAGACCTAGCTCGGCGTCCAGGGAAGGAGCGCGCCGGTGCGTTGAAGACGGCGCAACGGCGCGCCGACGGGCTTCAGACCTGGCAGCACGGGAGTTGCGCCGTATCGAACGCACCGCGCAGCACCCGAGCCGGACCACCAGGTCCCGACTACGCCGGCTCGAGGCCGTTGGCCGAGCGGATCACCTCGAGGATCCGGCCGATGATGCCGGTGATCGCAAAGTCCTTCGGGGTGAACACCGCGGCCACCCCCTGGTCGCGCAGCCAGCGCGCGTCGGCGTCAGGGATGATCCCGCCGACCACGACCGGCACGTCCTCCGCGCCGGCCTCGCGGAGCAGGCGCAGCACCTCTGGAACCAGCACCCGGTGCGACCCCGACAGGATCGACAGGCCGACGCAGTGCACCCCCTCCTCGACGGCAGCCGACGCGATCTGGGCAGGGGTCAGCCTGATCCCCTGGTAGGCGACCTCGAAGCCGGCGTCACGGGCGCGGACCGCGATCTGCTCGGCCCCGTTGGAGTGCCCGTCGAGCCCGGGCTTCCCGACGAGCAGCCGCAGCCGGGTGCCGAGCTCGTCCCCGGTCCGGCGCACCGACTCGCGCACCGCCGCCAGCTCGTCCCCTGCCCCCTCCGCCCCGCCCGCGCCCACGGCGCCGGTGACGCCGGTTGGTGCGCGGTAGGAGCCGAAGACGTCGCGCAGCACCTGCGCCCACTCCCCCGTCGTGACGCCGGCCCGGGCACAGTCGATGGTCGCGGCGAGGAGGTTCTCATCGGTCTTGGCGTCGTCGCGCAGACGAGCGAGTGCAGCCTCGACGGCCGTCGCGTCGCGTCGCTCGCGCCATGTCCGTACCGCATCGACCGCCCTCTGCTCCACCGCCGGGTCGACGGTCTGGATCGCAGTCTCCAGATCGGCGGTCAGCGGGTTCGGCTCCGTCTCGGTGAAGCGGTTGACACCGACGACCACGTCCTCGCCCGACTCGACCCGCCCCCGCCGGCGGGCGTGGGAGGCGACCAGCTCGGACTTGAGGTAGCCACTCTCGACCGCCGCGACGGCACCGCCCATCTCCTCGATGCGGGCCATCTCGGCGCGGGCGCCGGCGCACAGCTCGTCGACCTTGGCCTCGACGACGTGCGAGCCGTCGAACAGGTCTTCGTGCTCCAGGAGGTCGGACTCGAAGGCGAGCACCTGCTGGATGCGCAGGGACCACTGCTGGTCCCACGGCCGGGGCAGGCCGAGGGCCTCGTTCCACGTCGGCAGCTGGACCGCGCGGGCCCGCGCGTCCTTGGAGAGCGTGACGGCGAGCATCTCGAGCACGATGCGCGCAACGTTGTTCTCGGGCTGGGCCTCGGTGAGCCCGAGGGAGTTGACCTGGACGCCGTACCGCAGGCGCCGGGCCTTCGGGTCGCCGACGCCGTAGCGCGTCGCGGTCAGCTCGTCCCAGAGCCGCACCATCGCGCGCATCTTGCACATCTCCTCGACGAAGCGCACGCCCGCGTTGACGAAGAACGAGATGCGCGACACGACGTCGGCGAACCTCTCCGCCGGCACCTGGCCGCCGACGCGAACGGCGTCGAGCACAGCCGTCGCGGTCGCCATCGAGAACGCGAGCTCCTGCACCGGCGTCGCACCGGCCTCCTGCAGGTGGTAGCTGCAGATGTTGATCGGGTTCCATCGTGGGATGCGGTCGACGGTGTAGGCAATGAGGTCGGTCGTCAGCCGCATCGAGGCCGCCGGCGGGAACGCGTAGGTCCCGCGGGACAGGTACTCCTTGATGATGTCGTTCTGGGTCGTGCCCGCCAGCTGCTGCCGGACGGCTTCCGGATCGGAACCCTGCTCCTGTGCCTGCTCCACGGCTACGACCTCGTAGAGCGCCAGCAGCCACATGGCCGTGGCGTTGATGGTCATCGAGGTGTTCATCTCGCCGAGCGGGATGCCCTCGAACAGGGCCCGCATGTCGCCCAGGTGGCTGACCGGGACCCCGACCTTGCCGACCTCACCGCGCGAGAGCTCGTGGTCCGGGTCGTAGCCCGTCTGGGTCGGCAGGTCGAACGCCACCGAGAGGCCGGTCTGGCCCTTGGCCAGGTTGCGCCGGTACAGGGCGTTGGACTCCGCGGCCGAGGAGTGCCCGGCGTAGGTGCGCATGACCCAGGGGCGTTCCTTCACGGCGCACCTCCGGCGACGGGGACTGGCCGGAAGTCTACTGGCGAGTAACCAGACGCGAGCCGCGACCCCGGCGCTGTGCACGCGGGCGGGCCGCCTTACCCGTCGTACGAGTAGAAACCCTTCCCGCTCTTGCGACCCAGGTCCCCCGCGGCGACCATCCGGGACAGCGTCTCCGGCGGGAAGAACTTCTCGTCGGCGGTGTCGGCGTAGATGTTCAGGCTGGCGTTGCGCAGGATGTCCACGCCCGTGAGGTCCACGGTCGCGAGCGGCCCCATCGCGTGCCCGAAGCCGAGCCTGCACGCGGTGTCGATGTCCTTGGCGCTGGCCACGCCGTTCTCCACCAGCCGGATCGCCTCCATCGCGAGGGCACACACCAGGCGGGTCGTGACGAAGCCCGCGACGTCGCGGTTGACGACCACGCAGGTCTTGCCGACCGACTCGGCGAAGGATCGCGCGGCCTCGAGCGTGGCATCGCTGGTCTTCAGCCCGCGCACCAGCTCGCAGAGCCCCATCATCGGGACCGGCGAGAAGAAGTGCGTGCCGACCACGGCCTCCGGCCGCTCGGTCACCGCGGCGATCTGAGTGATGGGGATCGCGCTCGTGTTCGTGGCCAGGACCGTGCCCTCCTTGGCGATCCGGTCCAGCTCGCGGAAGATCTCCTGCTTGACCTCGAGCTTCTCGAACGCCGCCTCGACCACGAGGTCGGCCTCGACGACGGCGTCCAGCTCGGGGGTCGACTCGATCCGGCCGAGCGCCTGCTCGGCCGCAGCCTGATCCAGCGAGCCCTTGGCCACGAACCGCGCGAGCGACTTCTCGATCCCAGCCCTCCCTCGCTGCAGAGCCTCGTCGGTGACGTCGCGCAGGACCACCCTGTGGCCGGCCACCGCGGCGACCTGGGCGATGCCCGAGCCCATGAGCCCGGCCCCGACGACGGCGATGGTGGTGGACATCGGATGCGACTCCTCAGGAGTGGTGTTTCGCCGGACCGCGGGAGCCTATCCGGCGGGTCGGGGGGAGAATCGGACCCGTGCCCGACTGGCAGAGCTACGCCCTCGCGCTTCTGGTCGTCGGCGTCCTCGCACTCCTCCTGCGGTGGGCGTTCGGCGGGCGGAGCCGCTCTCTCGTCGAGCGTCGGGCACGCTCCGGCCACGAGGACGAGTACGGCCTGCTCGTCGCGATCGCGTCACCCGGGACGTTCATCGAGGGCGAGGTCGCTCGACAGCGGCTCGAGGCGGCCGGGATCAAGGCGCAGCTGGTGACCACGGCGGACGGGCCGCGGCTGATGGTGTTCAGCACCGACGAGGCGCGGGCCCGGCGAGTCCTGTTGGCCTGACCCGCTTCAGTCGAACAGGTAGGCGTCGGGGTCGGGCTCGCGGGTGACGTCGGCGCCCAGGGCACGCAGCTGGCCGTCGAAGCCGGGGTAGCCACGGTCGACGTGGTAGATGTCGCTGACGTAGGTCACGCCTTCGC
Organism: Actinomycetes bacterium; assembly: GCA_050743225.1. Lineage (GTDB taxonomy): Bacteria > Actinomycetota > Actinomycetes > JACCUZ01 > JACCUZ01 > JBOGDX01. The sequence continues at coordinate 6,144 of JBOGDX010000066.1, forward strand.
CGACGAGACCGGCGAGAGTCAGGGCGGCCCCGGCCCGGATGTCGCTGGCCCGGACGGGCGCCCCGGACAGGTGCGGCACGCCTCGCACGACCGCGTGGTGACCGTCGGTGCGCACGTGCGCCCCCAGCCTGGCCAGCTCGCTGGCGAAGACGAAGCGTCCCTCGAAGATGTTCTCGGTGATCATCGCCGCGCCGTCGGCGATGGAGTTCAGTGCCATCACGAGCGGCTGCAGGTCGGTGGCCAGGCCGGGGTAGGGCAGCGTGACGGCATCGACCGCGTCCGGCCGGCGGTCCATGCGGACCCGGAAGCCGTCATCGACGAGGTCCACCGTGGTTCCCGAGCTCACCAGCTTGTCCAGGGCGATCTCCAGGTGCTCGGGCCGGGCCCCGTGCACGGTGACGTCGCCCCGCGTCATGGCGGCCCCGAACGCCCACGTCCCTGCGACGATCCGGTCCGGCACGATCGCGTGGGTGGTCGGCGAGAGCCCGTCGACGCCCTCGACGGTGAGGGTCGACGTGCCGATCCCGTCGATCTTGGCACCCATCTGCTGGAGCATCTGGCACAGGTCCACGATCTCCGGCTCACGCGCGGCGTTGTCGACGACCGTGGTGCCCTCGGCAAGCACACCGGCCATCACCACGTTCTCCGTCGCGCCGACGCTGGGGAAGTCCAGCCAGACGGTGGCCCCGGTCAGTCCATGAGGAGCACGGGCAACGATGTAGCCGTGCTCGTTGTCCAGCCGGGCACCGAGCTTGGCCAGCCCCGCGATGTGGAAGTCGAGCGGGCGCGAGCCGATGGCATCACCGCCGGGCATGGCCACCTCGGCCTCGCCGCACCTGGCGATCAGCGGCCCCAGGACGCAGATGGAGGCCCTGATCCGGCGTACCAGGTCGTAGTCGGCCTGGTGCCCCAGCCGGGCAGGCACGTCGACGGACACGGTCGCGGCCTCGGGGTCGTACTCCACGGCGCAGCCCAGCCGCCGCAGCAGCTCGCCCATGATCTCCACGTCGGCGATGTGCGGCACGTCGGTCAGCGTGGTGCGGCCCTCGGCCAGCAGCGCCGCGGCCATCACCTTGAGGACGCTGTTCTTCGCGCCAGTGACGCGCACCTCACCCGCAAGCCTTGCGCCGCCGACGACGCGGAACCTCTCCATGGCGGCATCGTAGAGTCGCTGGCATGCGGGAGACGACATGGTGAACCTGACGCGCATCTACACCCGCACCGGTGACGACGGCACCACCGGCTACGGGGGACGCGGGCGCATCGGCAAGAACGACCCGCGTCTCGAGGCCTACGCCGACTGCGACGAGGCGGGTGCCTTCCTGGGTGTCGCGCTGGCATCGGGCTCGCTCGCTGCCGATGTCGCGGCGGTCGTGACCCGGGTCCAGAACGACCTTTTCGACGTGGGCGCCGACCTGTGCACACCGGTCGAGCCGGACCCGAAGTACCCGCCGTTGCGGGTCGTGCAGGCTCAGGTCGACAGGCTCGAGCAGGAGATCGACCGGTTCAACGCCGATCTCGACGAGCTGCGGTCGTTCGTCCTGGCAGGTGGCACGCCCGCCGCCGCGCACCTGCACGTCGCACGCACGGTCGTACGTCGGGCGGAGCGCGCCACCTGGCGCGCCCTCGACGCGTTCCCTGACACCGTCAACCCGCTGACGGCCAAGTACCTCAACCGCCTCTCGGACCTGCTGTTCGTGCTCGCCCGCCACGCCAACCGCGAGACGGGTGACGTGCTCTGGGTGCCCGGTGCGAACCGCTGACCCGCCGGGCCTGGGGTTCCGCTACGCCGTCACCGAGGACGCAGCGGCGGTCGCGGCGCTGGTCGAGCGGGCGTACAGAGGTCCGGATGCCGCGAAGGGTTGGACCACCGAGACGCACCTGCTCACCGGGCCACGCACCGGGGTGGCCGAGATCGAGCACATCGTGGTCGACCCGGACAGCCGGTTCGTGCTCGCCGAGGCAGAGGGAGCGCTCGTCGGTTGCGCGCTGGTTCGCCATGCGGGCGAGCGCGCCCACTTCGGGATGTTCGCCGTCGACCCTGCGCGGCAGACGGGTGGGATCGGCAAGGCACTGCTGTCCGCCTGCGAGGACGTCGCGCGACAGCTGTGGTCCGCGCCGGTGCTGACCATGAGTGTCATCAGCCTGCGGTCGGACCTGATCGAGTGGTACCGCCGCCGCGGCTACGAGCGCACGGGAACCACCGAGCCGTTCCCGTTCCACGACGCGTCTGGCCCGCTGCGCACAGACTTCGAGCTCGTGCACCTGGGCAAGCAGCTCTGACCCGCGGCTCGTCCGGGGTCCGGTCAGCTGCGATGGACTCCCGGCGGCGCCGACTCGACCCAGGACAGGAAGCCGGTCAGCGAACCTTCGCTCATCGCCAGCTCGACACCGTCGTCCCCGTCCAGGCACCGCACCACAACGGCGCCCGAGAGCAGGGAGAACACCTCCACGCCCGTGGGGTCACGACTCGCCACGACCCGCAGCTCGCGCCGGGCCAGCGTCCGGCGCGGGCGGGTCGAGTAGCTGAACACGCGGTACCACTCGAGTGCGTCGCCGTCGTACCGACCGATCCCCAGGACCCAGCCCTTGCCGTGCTGCCCCTCCCGCAGGCGCAGGCTGCAGTCGAACGTCCCGCCGCGGCGGGTGATCACCCGACGGCGCAGCGCCAGCATGCCCAGCGCCAGCAGGGCGAGGACGACCAGGACGACGAGGACGTCGAAGGCGGCGACCAGCGTCATAGGGCGTCCCGACCAGCCGACCGCCGTGCCCCCACGGGACGCCGCTAGTGGGCCAGGCCGTGAGCGCGGATGCGGGCCTCGGCGCGCCGCGCCATGTGCACCGCGTCCTCGTCGCGTGACGCCTTCGCCGCCTCGAGATCGCGCTCTGCCTGGGCGATGTCGATCTCCGTCGCGAGCGCGGCCTCCTCAGCGAGGATCCCGACCCGGTTGTCGGCGACGGACAGGAAGCCGCCGTGCACAACGGCGACGACGGAGTCCCCACCCTCCTGCCGGATCTGAACCGTGCCATTGACGAGGGTGCCGAGCAGCGGCGCGTGGTGGGGCAGGATGCCGATGTCGCCGTCGACGGTACGGGTGACGACCATCGCCGCCTCACCCGTCCAGACCGTCCGGTCGGCGGCGACCAGCTCGACCGTCAGGAGATCGTCGTTCCGGTCGGTCAGGTCGTTGGCCACAGTCAGCTCTTCTCCAGCTCCTTGGCCTTCTTCTCGACGTCCTCGAGACCGCCGCACATGAAGAAGGCCTGCTCCGGGATGTGGTCGTACTCGCCCTCGGTGAGCTTCTTGAACGCGTCGATGGTCTCGTCGATCGGGACGAAGGACCCGTCGAGGCCGGTGAACGCCTTCGCGACGAAGGTGTTCTGGGACAGGAATCGCTGGATGCGACGCGCCCGCTGGACGAGGATCTTGTCCTCCTCGGAGAGCTCGTCGATGCCGAGGATCGCGATGATGTCCTGCAGGTCCTTGTAGCGCTGCAGGACCTCCTTGACCCGAGCCGCCACTCGGTAGTGGTCGTCGGCGATGTAGCGGGGGTCGAGAATTCGCGACGTGGAGTCGAGCGGGTCCACAGCCGGGTAGATGCCGAGCTCGGAGATGGGTCGGGAGAGCACGGTCGTCGCGTCAAGGTGGGCGAAGGTGGTGTGCGGCGCGGGGTCGGTGATGTCGTCGGCCGGCACGTAGATCGCCTGCATCGAGGTGATGGAGTGACCACGGGTCGAGGTGATGCGCTCCTGCAGGATGCCCATCTCGTCGGCCAGCGTCGGCTGGTAGCCGACGGCCGACGGCATGCGGCCCAGCAGGGTGGACACCTCGGAGCCCGCCTGGGTGAAGCGGAAGATGTTGTCGATGAACAGCAGCACGTCCTGCTTCTGCAC
>JBOGDX010000067.1:0-10007 GCA_050743225.1 Actinomycetes bacterium
GGTCCAGGTCGTCTGAGCCGCCGGCCAGCGTGGCGCCGAGCGTGCCGGCGGCGAGCAGCGCCAGCGCGGCGACGGCAGCGACCAAGCCGCGTCGGCGGCCTCGTGCGCCGGAGTCGCCGGAGTCGAGGTGGTCGATGGGCTGGGTCGGGTCGGTGCCGCTCGGGTCGTCGGTCGCCATGTCAGGTACCTCGCGGGCTCGGCTGGTCCGGGTCATGGTCCAGGTCGTCGTGGACCTCGTGCTCGATGCTGGGCTCAGCGTGCGCGGGGAACCTGTGACCGACCTGTGAGCCAGCCACCAATGGCAGCTCGACCGCGAACGTGGAGCCCCCGCCCAGCTCGGACTGGACCGAGACGCGCCCGCCGTGGGCCGCGACCAGCGCCGCGACGATCGACAGACCGAGACCCGACCCTCCGGCCGCCCGGGTCCGTGACGTGTCCGCACGGTAGAACCGCTCGAAGACCCGCGACCGGTCCTCGGGCGAGAGGCCGGGCCCGCGATCGTGCACGGCCACCCGTACCACGCCGGGCGAGCCGGCCACCGTGTCCAGCGTCAGGGCGACCGGGGTGCCTGGCGGGGTGTGGGTGAGCGCGTTGGAGACGAGGTTCCCGACGACCTGGCGCAGTCGTGGCTCGTCGCCCAGCACCACCGGCGCCGGATCCCCCCGCACGTCGAGGTCCACCGTGCGGTCGGGCGCGAGCAGCCGCGCGTCGTGGGCGGCGTCCGTGACGACGCCGAGCAGGTCGACCGGCTCGAGGGTCAGCGGGCGCTGCTGGTCCAGCCGCGCGAGCAGAAGCAGGTCCTCGACGAGCAGGCCCATGCGCGAGGCCTCGTCCTCGACCCGCCGCATCAGCCGGGCGACCTCCTCGGTCCCGTTCGCGGCGCCCTGCCGGTACAGCTCCGCGAAGCCGCGGATCGACGTGAGCGGGGTGCGCAGCTCATGACTGGCGTCCGCGACGAACCGGCGCATCCGGTCCTCGCTGGCCCGGGCCGCCGCCTCGGAGCGCTCACGGGCCCGGAACGCCGTCTCGATCTGCGCCAGCATGACGTTGAACGCGCGGGAGAGCCGCCCCACCTCGGTGCGCGGGTCGTTGTCCGGGACCCGGCGCGACAGGTCCCCCGCCGCGATCGCGGCGGCAGTCGTCTCGACCTCCTCCAGCGGGCGCAGGCTCTGGCGCACCACGAGGTACCCCGCGCCCGCCATCAGCCCGAGCGCGACGATCCCGACCAGCCCCTCGAGAACCAGCAGCTGCCGGGTCGTGGCCTGGACGTCGTCGAGCGAGATCGCCCGGACGAAGACGGTCTCCTGCCCGTTGACAACGACATTGGTGGGGCGGACCAGCACCCGCCATGGCGGTCCACCACCGGCCGAGTCGACCGTGAAGGGCTCCGGCTGGGCCCGCACGACGGCACCCGGGGACAGGGCCGGCGGCGCGAGCTCCAGCCCGTTGGTCCACCGGCGGACGGCGCTCCCGTCGACGGTGGCCAGCAGGTAGTACTCCGCACGGTCCGGATCGAACGGGCCGACGCGGTCCGTGCCACCAGGCAGCGTCTGCGGCAGCGGCCGGCCCAAGTCCTCGTCGACCTCACCGACGAGGTAGGTGCGCAGGACCGTCGTGACCGTGGCCCCGGTCACCACCAGTGCGAGCGCGACCAGGGCGACCAGGGCCGCGACCAGCTTGACCCGCAGCGGTGTTCGCGCGAGGACCCGGGTGAGGCCACCGTCGGTCACGGCGTCAGCCGCGTGGGACGCGCAGCACGTACCCGACCCCGCGCAGCGTGTGCAGCAGCCGCGGCTCGCTGGTGTCGACCTTCCGCCGCAGGTAGGAGACGTAGGACTCGACGACGTTGGCCTCGCCGCCGAAGTCGTAGTGCCAGACGTGGTCCAGGATCTGGGCCTTGGACAGCACGCGGCCGGCGTTCTGCATGAAGTAGCGCAACAGCTTGAACTCGGTGGGTGAGAGGGCCACCAGCTCACCGGCCTTCCACACCTCGTGGGTGTCGTCGTCGAGCTCGACGTCGGCGAACACCAGCCGCGACGAGTCGGCAGCCGAGCCCCGTCCGGACGTGCGCCGGAGGACTGCCCGGATGCGGGCGACGATCTCCTCGAGGCTGAACGGCTTGGTGACGTAGTCGTCGCCGCCCACGGTCAGGCCGGTGACCTTGTCCTCTGTCGCGTCGCGTGCCGTGAGGAACAACACCGGCGCCATGGCGCCCTCGCCGCGCATCCGGCGGACCACGGCGAAACCGTCCATGTCCGGCATCATCACGTCGAGCACGACGAGGTCGGGGCGAGCCCTCCGAGCCTCGGCCAGCGCCTCCCGCCCGTTCGTGGCGGTGACGACCTCGAACCCGGCGAACCGCAGGCTGGTGGCGAGCAGCTCGAGGATGTTGGGCTCGTCGTCGACGACGAGCAGCCGGGCCTCCGGCTGCGCTTGACGGCCGGCGGTGTCCCCGCCGGCGCCGTGCGTCGCGTCCACGTGCGGATCCTCGCACCCAGCGCTGCTCGGTCGCTGGACGTCACCTGTGAGAAACCTGTGAGCGCCCCGGGTGTGGCGCCTCGCCGAAATGGTCCCGACGGGCGGTTGCTCTCCGTGGTCGCCCGGCGCAACGTGGCAGGAGCGGGGCGCACCGACAGGGCTGACGCCTACCCCGGAAGGGGGCACTCCGTGTTCATCCGCAGCACAACCATCGACGGCGACCCTCGGCGCATCGACGAAGCCATCGCCTTCGTGCGCCAGCACGTCCTGCCTGCCGTTCCGCGCCTCCCGGGCAGCCTCGGCACCCTGCTGCTGGTCAACCGCGTGGACGGCAGGACGGTCACCTGCACGGGCTGGCGCTCCGCCGCCGCCCTCCGCGACAGCGTCGACGCGCTGGGGTCCGCCCGGGACAAGACGGCCCGGATCCTCGGTGGTGCGGCGACCGTCGAGCACTGGGAGGTCGCGGAACGGCTGCGCCTACGGCGGGCCGAGGCCGGGTTCGCGGCGCGGTGGACCCGCCTGCAGATCCGCCCGGCAGACGTCGACATGCTCGTGGAGACGTTCCGGACCTCGGCGGCACCGGCCCTGTCGTTGCTGCCCGGGTTCTGCGGGACCGCCCTGCTCGTGGACCGGCCGGCCGGTCGAGCGGTGACCTCAGTCACCTGCGACAGCCGGCGCTCGCTCGAGGACGGCCGGCGGGAGGCCGCCCGCACCCGGCAGGTGCTGCTCGACAAGGCTGACGCCGTCGCGGTCGAGGTCGTCGAGTCGGAGGTCGCCCTCGCGGCCTTCTACCAGCCTCCGAACCCGACCAGCTGATTCGGCCTGATTCGGCCGCCGGACCCGGCCCGTCCACCCGCTCGCGATCTTCATGCGGCTTCGTGCTGGCACGAACACGACGAAGGCCCCTCCATGCATGAGATGGAGGGGCCCGCGCCTGTCCCACGTCGTCGACGGCTGATCGCTCAGCTGCCGTCGCTGCGGGACCGCGCCTCGCTCGCTCCCGTCCGGTCACCCGGTCGGCGCGCCTCAAGACGCTGTGCCTCGTCCGATGCCTGCCGATCGCTCGTCAGGTCGCTCCGCGGCACGGCTCCGGCGTCCGGTCAGGTCGATCGCTCGACCGTCCCACACCTCGGAACCAGTCACCTGGCTCGAGAACCCGCCGACAGCTGCGGTTTCCCGCTGCTCCCGACGCCCCGGAGTCTCCCCCGGGCCGGTCCCCGTGCTGGTGACGTGAGGAGATTTCTAGTGCCCGGACGGCAGCGCCCACAAGGGGTTTCGGCAAGATCTTTCGGCAATCTCGCGATCCACAACGCCGTCCACAGCTGTGCACAGGTTGTCCCCGGACCGTCCACAGCCAAAGCCCTGGTCGTCCACCGTTTCGTCCACAACCACGGCCACCACCCGTCCACCATGTGGACACGACCGACCGCGCTTCCTTGTGTGGAGACCGCTTGTCGGTCTCTATGCCGCGATCGGTCTCCACTCGGCCGGCATTCTCAGACAGGGATCAGGGGTCGGTGACGTAGGGGCAGTGGCGGCAGGCGCGACCGCAGCAGGTGCCGCGCGCGGCGAGGAAGCCTGCTGTGAGCACGAACAGCCCGGTGTCCGGGTCGAGGTAGCCGCTCTCCCCCGTCCGCAGCGCCTCGGCATGGGCGGCGAGCATCCTCGAGCGGCCCGGATGGTCCAGCGCCAGCCGACTGGCGTGCGGTTCGGTCAGCGGACGCGGCGCGAGCGGCGGCGCGCGCGGGGTCGGGTTGTCCGGCACGCCGGCGAGCGTAGGTCCCCCGGGCGCCCGGGACCTGGCGCCGGCAATGGCACGATGGACCGGCCATGCGACGCGCCACGACCCTCGGGGCACTCCTGCTGGCCGCGGCGACCATCACGGGCTGCGGCGCGCTCGGGAGTGCCCAGGACGACCCCAGCGGCCCGTCGAAACGGCTCGGGCAGAGCTCCGGGAAGGACGACAGAGCGACGAGCGGCCCGTCCTCCCCCACGACCGATCCCGACGCGCCGAGCGGCTGGGGTCCGACCCTGGGCGAGCTGGCGCAGGCGAGGTCCTCGGTCGAGGCGATGAGCCTCGAGCAGCGTGTCGCCACCGTCCTGATGCCGGGGTTCTGGGGGTACGACGGGCAGGAACCCTCGTCGGCCGAGGCCGCCCAGAACCAGCTGATGTACGGCATGGACTCGCCGACCGAGGTCGTCCGGGCCCACGGTTTCGGCGGCTTCTTCCTGCGCCCCGAGGTCATCGGCGACGCCGACCAGGTCTCCCGGCTGGCCGGTCAGCTGCACGACGCCGGCGACGGCCCCGACGGGCTGCCGCTGCTGCTGTCCATCGACCAGGAGGGCGGCGTCGTGCAGCGGCTGAAGGAGGGCGTGGACGTCGTGCCCTCGGCCGCTGCGGTGGGAGCCAGCGCCGACCCGTCGTACGCGCGCAAGGTTGCCCGCCAGAACGGCCGCACCCTGCTGGACCTCGGCCTGACGATGGTCCTCGCGCCCGTGGCGGACGTCGACCCCGACGGGGTGTCGGTCATCGGCTCTCGCGCCTACTCGAGCGACGTCGACCATGCCGGCGAGATGGTCGCAGCGACCGTGGAGGGGTACCTGGGGGCCGGGATCGTCCCCGTGGTCAAGCACTTCCCCGGCCTCGGGACGGTCGAGGGCGACAGCCACCGCTCGCTGCCGGTGCAGCCCAAGACGGTGGCCCAGCTGCTGCGGACCGACCTGGTGCCGTTCCGGTCGGCCATCGACGCGGGGGCACCGGTCGTCATGTCCGCACACGTCGCGGTCTCCGAGCTGGAGCAGGACATGCCGGCGTCGTTGAGCTCGGCAGTGCTCGACGGTCTGCTGCGCGACGAGCTCGGGTTCGACGGAGTCGTGATCACCGACTCTCAGGGGATGGGCCCGATCCACGGCCGCTACGGCCCGGCCGAGGGGGCGGTCCGGTCGCTGCTGGCCGGCAACGACCTGGTCCTCAACTCGTTCCGCCCGGACAAGGCGCGGCGCGCCGTCATCCGCGCCGTCGAGAGCGGGCGTCTCGGAGAGGACCGAGTAGCCGAGGCCGCGACCCGGGTGCAGGCGCTGCGCATCTACCAGCAGCGGATCGCGCCCGCGGGCGGCTGACATGGCACGGCAGCGGGGGCGTCACCGGCACGGCGACAACGGGCCCGACCACGACGGGCGCGCCCACAGCGGGCTGGTCGCCCGCCTGCGGCACCTGGTCACCCCGCACAGCCACGACGCGGCCGTGTCGATGGACAGCGAGCTCGAGTCGAGCCGGCGCGGGATGCGGGCGCTGCTGCTCTCGTTCCTCGCGCTCCTGGTCACCGCGGTGCTCCAGCTGGCCGTCTTCGCGCTGAGCGGGTCGGTCGCGCTCCTCGTCGACACGATCCACAACTTTGCCGACGCCCTGACCGCGCTGCCCATCGCCGTCGCGTTCACGGTCGGACGCAGAGCGGCGACCCGGCGCTACACCTACGGGTTCGGCCGGGCCGAGGACCTCGCCGGGATCGTCGTGGTGGTGTTCATCGCGGCGTCCGCTGTCTTCGCGGCGTACGAGGCGGTACGCCGCCTAGCCGAGCCGCGCGAGCTGGACAACGTCGGGCTGGTCGCGCTCGCGGGGCTCATCGGGTTCGTCGGGAACGAGGCCGTCGCGAGGTACCGCATCACGGTGGGCCGGCAGATCGGATCGGCGGCCCTGGTCGCCGACGGGCTGCACGCCCGCACCGACGGGTTCACCTCGCTGGGAGTCGTGCTCAGTGCGGCGGGAGTGGCGCTCGGCCTCGAGGTGGCGGACCCCCTCGTGGGACTGCTCATCACGCTGGCCGTGCTCGCGGTGCTGCGCGACGCCGCGCGCGACGTCTACCGCCGGCTGATGGACGCGGTCGACCCCGAGCTCGTCGACACGGTCGAGGCGACGGCCCGCGGGACGCGTGGCGTCCTCGACGTGGGCGACGTCCGGCTGCGCTGGATCGGGCACACCCTGCGCGCCGAGCTCGAGATCGTGGTCGACGGCGACCTGAGCCTGGCGGACGCGCACGACATCGCGGAGTCGGCCGAACACCGGCTCCTGCACGACGTACCGCGCCTTCATGCCGCCCTCGTGCACGCCGACCCGGTGGGTCATGAGCACGACCTGACGGGCCACCACCGGCAGGAATGACCCCCTCTTGGTGCGCTCAAGGGCGATCCGTGAGCGACCGATCACCACAGTAGGAACAGCAACCACCCGACGGGAGCCACTGCACGATGCCCATCCGCGTGCCCATCCGCATGCCCATCCGCATGCCGAGGTCCGTTCGCCGGCGCACGGCCGCCGCCGCTGCCGTCGCCGCCCTGGGCCTCGTCGCCCCGGCACTCGTCACGTCCGCCGGACCGGCCCAGGCCGCGTCCGCCTCCTACGGCCGCGTCGTGTTCGTCGCCGACGGGGACACCGTCGACGTCAACGTCGCCGGGGACGGCACCAGCCGGCCGGTGCGGGTCCGCTACATCGGGATCCAGTCGATGGAGCTCAACCGCTACAGCCACACCCTGTCCAAGCTGCGGGGCGACTGCTGGAGCGTCGACGCGGCGCGCCACCTGCACTCCCTGATCGACGGCAGGCGGGTCCAGCTGACCTCGCGCCGGTCGACCAGCGTGAGCAGCCAGAACGTACGTCCACGCCGGCACGTCGCCGTGAAGATGGACGGGCGGTGGGTCGACACCGGAGCCCTGCAGGTCTCCGCCGGCCTGGCGCTGCCCGACCTGCTGCCGGACGAGTTCGGCCACAACCTCGACTACATGCGCCGCGCCCAGGAGGCGGCGGCCAACGGCGTCGGCATGTGGGGCAACCCGGCGCGGTGCGGCATCGGACCGGACCAGACCGAGCCGCTGCGGGTCAGCGTCAACTGGGACGCCGAGGGCAACGACGCCGCGAACGTCAACGGCGAGTGGATCGACATCACCAACCTCGGCTCGGTCCCCGTGCCGCTGGGTGGCTGGTGGGTCCGCGACGCGGCCTACCGCGGGGAGAAGGCTCACGGGTACGTCGTCCCGGCCGGGGTCCAGGTGCAGCCGGGCGCGACGCTGCGGATCCACGTCGGGAACGGCACCGACCGGGCGGACCGTCTCTACTGGGGGCTGGGCAAGAACATCTTCGCCAACGTCACCGGCGGCTCGAAGTGGATGGGTGACGGGGCATGGCTGTTCGACCCGCAGGGCGACCTGCGCGCCTGGGACATGTACCCCTGCCGCCACGCCTGCTGACGTACGGCACGGAGTCTGGCACCCTGCGAGGGTGCTGATCACCAACCACGTGCTGTCCGGCGCGGTGGTCGGCGCGCTCGCCCCGGACTCGGTCAGCGCGCTCGCTCGGGGCTTCGTCTCCCACTTCGCCCTCGACGCCCTCCCGCACTTCGGGCTCGACGACGAGCACCTGATGAAGGTCGCGGTGCCCGACGGCCTGGTCGGGCTGGCGGCGATCTACGGGGTCGCCCGGGCGACCCCGCGTGACCGGCTGCTGCCGGTGATGTGCGGCGTCTTCGGCGCGTGCCTACCCGACATGGACAAGCCGGGTCGACAGTTCCTCGGCAAGTCCCCGTTCCCCAGGTGGTTCGACCGCGTGCACTCGGCGATCCAGCCGGAGGCCTCGCACCGGATGCCGATCGAGCTCGCCACGGCCGCGGTCTGCACCGCCGCGCTGGCGGTGCTGCTCCGGCGGCGCAGTGGCTGACCCCCCCAGGTCGGGGACGCGTTGTCGTGAGCGTGGATGGGGTGTGCGTGAAATCCAGCCAGCGATCGTGGCGTTGGTCGCCCCGGGGTCCAGGGGGCCGGTGCCCCTTGGTACCACTACCCCAGACGACGAGTGACGCCTCGAGCATCGCGGGGATGTCATCGATTTCCAATAGGACTTCCCGCACGTTGTCGAAGCCGCCGGCGCGGCTCTGATGCCTTGAACGAAGCATTCTGCAGCACTACGAAAGGACTTTCCCGTTGACCCGCAAGGCGATCCTCTTTCACGGAACCGCCGCACATCCCGACGTCGTATGGCTCCCGTGGCTGCGAAAGCGGCTGACCGAACGCGGCTACGCCGTCGAGGCGCCGCACTATCCCGGCCTCAACGTGGAGCCCATCGCCACATTCCTGCCGAAGGTGCTGGCCAACCACACGTTCGATGCGCACACCGTGCTGGTCGGCCACTCGGGCGGGGCAGCGCTACTGCTCGCGATCCTCGAGCACATCGACACGAGGGTGCGCCAGGCCATCCTCGTCGCCGGCTACTGCACGCAGCCCAACACCGAGGACGAACCCGTCCTACAGGACGCCTACGACTGGGCGGCGATGCGGGCCAATGTCCGCGACCTGTACTTCATCAACTCCCGCGAGGATCCATACGGCTGCGACGACGGCCACTTCGGAGACATCGACCAGCCGTACGAGTCGTTCGAGCTCCTCGACAGGCTGATCGATTGACCCCAGTCAGGTGACCGTGGCCAGCCGCTTACGCAGGAAGGATCGCTCGGTCTCGTTGTCCGCCTGGTCGATCGCCTGCCGGTAGGCGGCAGCCGCCTCCGGGTTGCGGGCCAGTCGTCGCAGCAGGTCGGCCTTCGTCGACGCGAGGTAGCGGTAGCCGGCCAGCCGCCCGTCCGCCTCCAGGGCCTCGACCTCGGCGAGGGCAGCAGCCGGGCCGGCGACCATGAGCAGCGGCACCGTCCGGTTCAGGGCGACGACGGGTGTCGACCAGACCAGCAGCAAGGCGTCGTACAGCGCGAGCATCCGGGGCCAGTCGGTGTCGGCGTAGGTCGGGGCGGCCGCGTGCACGGCCGCGATGGCCGCCTGCAGGCCGAACCGACCGGGGCGCCCTCGGAGCACGTCGGAGACCAGCGCCAAGCCCTCGTCCATCGCCGCTCGGTCCCACAGCGAGCGGTCCTGGTCCTCGAGCAGCACCATCGACCCGTCTGCAGCGACCCGGGTGTCACGCCGCGCGTCGGTCAGCAGCATCAGCGCCAGCAGGCCCCTGACCTCGGGCTCGTCCGGCATCAGCAGGCGCAGCATCCGGCCGAGGTCCACAGCCCGGGTGGCCAGGTCCTGCCGCAGCAGCCGCGGGCCCGACGGCGCCGTGTGCCCGGTGGTGAATGCCAGGTGCACGACGGTCAGGACGGCGTCCAGCCGCTCGGGCAGCTCGGTCGACCCCGGGACCCGGTACGGGATCCGGGCGGCGGAGATCTTCTTCTTGGCGCGCGTCACCCGCGCGGCCATCGTCGGCTCGGACACCAGGAAGGCGCGCGCGATCTCGTCGGTTGTCAGACCGCACACCAGGCGCAGCGTCAGCGCCACCTGGGCCTCCCTGGCCAGCGCCGGGTGGCAGCAGGTGAACACCAGCCGGAGCCGGTCGTCCGGGATCACGTCGTCGGCGTTCACGCCGACCTCCTCCTCACCGACCGGGTCGACGAGGAGCGGCAGCTTGCGCCGGAGCGTCTGCTCCCGGCGCAGGACGTCGAGGGCCCGCCGTCGTGCGGTCGTGGTCAACCACGCGCCGGGAGACCGGGGCACAC
>JBOGDX010000068.1:0-9938 GCA_050743225.1 Actinomycetes bacterium
GTCCAGGGCTGCGAACCCTTCGGAGATGCTCTCCATCGTCTGCTGCAGCAGGGCGTGCGACAGCCCGCCGGGGACGGTCTCGCCGCTGGCTGCCGAGGTGTAGCCGATGCGGGCGGGCAGCCAGACCTCGACCAGCGTGCCGCCCTCCGCGAGCCCGCGCACCGAGCACCACCCGCCGACCGACTCGGCACGCTCGGCCATCGTGCGGAGGCCGATGTGCCCCGCCGCCGCAGGGGCGCGACCGCGAGCCGACGTCGCAAGGTGCTCCGGCAACCCGACACCGTCGTCCCGGACCGACAGGATGAAGCCGCCGTCCCGCTGGCCCGCGGTGACGGTCACCGTCCGGGCGGCGGCGTGTGCGCGCGCGTTCCCGACCGCCTCCTGCGCGATGCGGAACAGCACCCGCGAGACGTGGGCCGGGAGCGTGTCGACGAGAAGGGTCACGACGTCGACAGCGGGACCCTCGGGAGACCCTGTCTCCCGTACGTAGTCACGCAGCGCCGTGACCAGGTCCCGCTCGAGTACGTCCGGACTGTCGATCGTGTAGAGCAGCCCGCGCAGCCGCTCGGTCGCGTCTCGCACCGACTCCGACATCTGGGCGACCGACTCCGACTCGGCCACCAACCCCGCCGCGGAGAGCGTGCGCCGCAGCGACTGCAGGCGGATGTTGACCGCTGCCACCGCCTGGATCGTGTCGTCGTGCATCTCACCGGCGATCCGGCGCCGCTCGACCTCCTGCGCCTCGTGCAGGTGCAGCAGCAAGGCCCGCTGCTGGCTGATGCGCCGGTCCGCCTCCAACCGAGCGACCTTCTCGGCGGTGATGTCCGTCTGCACGGTGGCGAGCGCTCGCGGTTCGCCGGTGAGCGCGTCACGGACCAGGAACGACGAGACGCGGACCGGGATGCCGCGACCGGAAGGCCAGTGCTTCAGGGTCGTCTCACCGTCGTAGTAGCCCTTCGCGATGACCTCCGGCTGCTCGACCTCCAGACTGAGCTGGAGTCCCTCCTCGGTGAGGTAGTCGGGAATCGTCGTGGTGGTCACGTCCACGTCGGTCGGGATGCCGGCCATCCGCCGGCCGCCGGGGTTGACGTAGGTGACCTTGCCGTCGATGCGCGCAAGCGCCACGAACTGCGGCGAGGCATCGACGAACGCCCGGTGCAGGTCCAGGTCGTCCTTGTCGCGGGCCTTCTCGCTCACGTCGAGGGTGATGCCGATGGCGCCCACGACCTCGCCGGACGCGTCGGTCAGCGGCGTGAGCCAGGTGTCGAAGCTCGCCTCACCACGCCGCCAGGTGTAGGACGCCGATTTGCCGTCGAGCGCACCTCGCAGATGGTCCGCCTGCCCCGGCAGGTGGTCGGAGAGCTCGAGCAGGTTCGCGCCGACCAGCTCCGCAGGGCGCAACGCAACGGCCGACAGTCCGGCGCCGTCGCAGTAGGTGCACAGCCCTGCGCGGTCGTAGGCGAAGACCACCAGCGGCACCTGCTCGAGCAGGCTGTCGAGGACCAGTTCGCGCACGGGGTCGCCGGGTGTCATGACCGTTCTCGGCCGGGCGGGCTGATGATGCCGTCGCGGATGGCGATGGAGAGCGCCTCGAGCTTGGAGTGCGCGTTGAGCTTGGTGAGCAGGCTCTGAACGTGGTTGCGCACTGTGTTGACCGAGATGAACAGCCTGGTGGCGATCGCGCTGTTCGTCAGGCCCTCGCCGATGAGCTGCAGGATCTCGCGCTCGCGTGCGGTCAGGTCGCTGGGTGACTTCTCGCGCTGGTGGTGCAGCCGGTTGAGCAGGCGGGCGAGCAGGTCGGAGCTGACCATGATCTCGCCGGCGGCCGCCGTGCGGACAGCGGCGATCAGCTCCTCGAGCGGGCTCGTCTTGAGGATGAAGCCCGCACAGCCCGCCTCCGTGGCCGCCACGAGCATCGAGTCCTCGGCCGCCGCCGTGAGGACGACGACCTGCACCTGCGGGCGCAACGACTTGAGGTCCCCGATCGAGTCGACACCGAGACCGTCCGGCAGGCGGTGGTCAAGCAGGACGACGTCGGGGTCGGTGCTGACGACCAGGCCGCGGGCCTGAGCCAGGCTTGCAGCCGTGCCCACCACCTCGAAGTCCGACTCCGCTGCCAGGGCGACCCGCAGGCTGTCGGCGAACATGCCGTGGTCGTCGACGATGAGCAGCCGTGTCCTGCGGGCCGCCCCGTCGTCGACGCCCGCGCTCCTGTCAGGTGCCGCTGCCGCCACCCTCGACCCCGTTCGTGGTGCCCTCGTCCATGGCCTTTCGCCAAAGCCTGCCACGAACGGTCACTCTGCGCTGCCCAAGGATGACGTGGTGCCGATGCATCACGATGGACGATGCATGCGGCCCCTGGGCCACCAGGTGACGACCGAGGACGATCATGACCGGAAAGGGGCGAGACGTGTCCGCACCGCCGATGGACGACACCCAGGTCCGCGTCGTGCTCGCTGACAACAACGCTGAGCTGCTGCGCGCCGTCAGCGAGGTCCTGGCGGCGGCCGGGATGACGGTGGTCGCGAGCGCCGCCACCGGTGACGAAGCCGTCGCCGCGGTCGGCACGCACGACCCTGACGTCATCGTCCTCGACGTCCTGATGCCTGGCGGGGGGGCGGAGCTCGTACGTCAAGTGGCCGCGCGGTCTCCGAGGGTCCGGATGATGGCCCTCACCGCCAGCGACGACGAGGAGACCGCACTGGAGATGCTCGCCGCCGGTGTCACCGGCTTCGTGTCGAAGGCGGTGCTGGACGAGGACCTCGCGACCTGCGTCCGACGGTGCGCCGAAGGGATGCTCTTCGTCGTCGCCGGCTGCGCCGACAGGGTACGCGAGCGGTTGGCCCAGCTCTGGTTGGCCGGCCGCGAGGCGTGACCCGGATGCACTACCCGAAGACGGTCCCAAAAGATCTCGCGGACCGCAGCCGTGCCCGCCATGCTGCACGAGGAGATGGCGTGGCCCGGTCACAGAGGCTGGACCCCCTGCGGCCACGGCATCTGACAAGACCCGGTTGGGGCCGTCCCCCCGTGCGGTCCCAACCGGGCCTTCCCGAGAAGTCCCTATGGTCAGGCGCGCGGAGCCGGCGCATGCTGGAGTGTGTCAGGGTCTTTCGGCACTCTCCGGCGGTCGGGGCCCACGGCGCTCACCGGCTTGTTGATGCTCACCGCCGTCGCGGCAACAACGGCGGCCACTGACGGCTCGAGGTCGGGGCTGCTCGGCTGCTCACGGGCGGAGCGGTTCGACGCGGACGACTTCCCGGCTCGACCCTTGGTCGACAACCCGTTCCTGCCGCTCGTGCCGGGGACTCAGCTCGTGCTCCGGGGAGTCTCGAACGTCGTCGGCCCGACCCTCGACCACGAGGTCGTGTTCACGGTGACCGACCTCACCAAGCGAGTCGCCGGTGTGCGCAGCGTCGTCGCGTACGACGTGGACGTCAGTGACGGCGAGGTGACAGAGGCGGAGCTGGCCTTCTTCGCCCAGGACGAGGACGGCAACGTCTGGAGCCTTGGCGAGTACCCGGAGGAGTTCGAGGACGGCGAGTTCGTGGGGGCCCCGAGCACGTGGATCGCGGGCGAGGACGGCGCCGAGGCGGGGGTCCACATGCTCGCGGCACCGCGGGTGCGCGGGTTGCGGTACCTCCAGGGCAGGGCACCCGAGATCGACTTCCTCGACTGCGCCGAGGTGGTCGCCGACGACGAGGTCACCGGGGTGCCCGCCGGCCGCTTCACCGGCGTGCTCGTGACGGAGGAGACCAGCCCGCTGGAGCCGGACAGCGGCAGCCAGCTCAAGCACCACGCTCCCGGTCTGGGGATCGTCCTCGTGACCTTCGTGGACGACCCAGAGGGTGAGGTGCTGGAGCTGGCCGACTTCCGCGTCCTGCGACCCGGCCAGCTCGGGACCGTGCGACGGGAGGCGCTGGAGCTCGACGACCGCGCGTACGAGGTCAGCGACGTCTACGCGTCGACCTCCCGAGCCAAGCGACTCGCCGAGGACCTGGACGCAGGCGACCGAGACGAAGAGGATCAGGCCGGGGACGACCTAGACGAGGACGGCCACGAGTGAGCACCGTCACCCGCACCTGCCGCGTCGTGCTGCTGGCGGTGCTAGCCGTCTCGACCGCAGCGTGCGGCGGCGACGACGAGGGCGACGGCGGCGGCAGCCCTAAGGCGCAGCCGTCGAGCACCAGCCCTCCGGCGTCGACCCCGAGCCCGTCGCCGACGGACTCGCCCGACCTGGCCACCTTCACGGCCGAGATCGACCACCCTCTCGTCCCGCTGCACGCGGTCACCGACACGGTGTTCGAGGGTGAGGAGCGGGACAAGGGCGAGACGCTCCGGACCCGCGTGGAGCAGCGGCTGCTGGCGCGTACGTATGAAGTGGCCGGCGTCCAGGCCGCGGTGGTCGCGGTCCGGGAGTACGAGGACGGGGAACTCGTGGAGCGCACGTTCGACTACTACGCGCAGGACGCCGAGGGGAACGTCTGGTACATGGGCGAGCACGTCAACGACTACGAGGACGGCAAGCTCGCCGGGCACGGCGGCCAGTGGCTGGCCGGGGAGAACGGCGCGCAGCCCGGGCTGTTCATGCCGGCCGAGCCAGAGGTGGGCGTCACGTTCGAGCAGGAGCGGGCGCCGGGCGTGGCCGAGGACGAGTCGACCGTTATCGAGGTCGATCTGGCGGTGGAGGTGCCGGCCGGGTCGTTCACCAGATGCATCAAGACCGAGGACTTCGCGCCGCTCGACAACGCAACGGAGTTCAAGTTCTACTGCCCGGAGGTCGGGCTGGTCCGCGAGCAGGGCCAGGGCGGCGCTCGGTCGGAGCTCGTGCGCTACCGCTGACGGGCCGACCGCCTGGCCGGCTTCCGACGCCGCGGGCCCGACTGCTCGGCCAGCACGTCCTTGAGGAACAAGCCGGTGTGGCTCTCGGGGATCGTCGCCACCTCCTCGGGCGTCCCCTGGGCGACGATCGTGCCGCCACCGGAGCCGCCCTCCGGGCCCATGTCGACGACCCAGTCGGCCGTCTTGATGACGTCCAGGTTGTGCTCGATGACGATGACCGTGTTGCCCTTGTCGGCCAGGCCCTGCAGGACACCCAGCAGCTTGCTGATGTCCTCGAAGTGCAGGCCGGTCGTGGGCTCGTCGAGCACGTAGACCGTGCGTCCGGTGGAGCGCTTCTGCAGCTCGGAGGCGAGCTTGACGCGCTGGGCCTCGCCCCCCGACAGGGTCGGGGCCGGCTGACCGAGGCGGACGTAGCCGAGGCCGACGTCGTTGAGGGTGCTGAGGTGGCGCGAGATCGCGGGGACCGCCTGGAAGAAGTCGGCCGCCTCCTCGATCGGCATGTCGAGGACCTCGGCGATCGTCTTGCCCTTGAAGTGCACCTCGAGCGTCTCGCGGTTGTAGCGCGCGCCGTGGCAGACCTCGCACGGCACGTAGACGTCGGGCAGGAAGTTCATCTCGATCTTGATGGTGCCGTCACCGGAGCAGGCCTCGCAGCGCCCGCCCTTGACGTTGAACGAGAAGCGCCCCGGCAGGTAGCCCCGGATCTTGGCCTCGGTCGTCTCGGCGAACAGCTTGCGCATGTGGTCGAACACGCCGGTGTAGGTGGCGGGGTTGGACCGCGGGGTGCGCCCGATCGGGCTCTGGTCGACGTGCACGACCTTGTCGACGTGCTCGAGTCCCTTGATGGTCTTATGGCGGCCGGGCACCGTGCGGGCGCCGTGCAGCTTCTGCGCGAGCGAGGTGTAGAGGATGTCGTTGACCAGCGTCGACTTGCCCGACCCGGACACACCCGTGACGGCGACGAACAGGCCGACCGGGAACGACACGTCGATCGACTGCAGGTTGTGCTCGCGGGCGCCGACCACGGTGAGGTCGCGGCCCTTGGCGCGGGGGCGGCGCACGACGGGAGTGGGGATGGACGTACGTCGGGAGAGGTACTTGCCGGTCAGCGAGTCCGGGCTGTCAAGCAGGTCCTGGACCGTTCCGGACACCACGATCTGCCCGCCGTGCTCCCCCGCGCCCGGACCGATGTCCACCACCCAGTCGGCGGTGCGGATGGTGTCCTCGTCGTGCTCGACGATGATGAGTGTGTTGCCCAGGTCGCGCAGGCGGGTCAGCGTCTCGATCAGCCGGCGGTTGTCGCGCTGGTGCAGGCCGATGGACGGCTCGTCGAGCACGTAGAGCACGCCGACGAGCCCGGCGCCGATCTGGGTCGCCAGCCGGATGCGCTGCGCCTCGCCGCCGGACAGGGTCCCCGACGGGCGCTCCAGCGACAGGTAGTCCAGGCCCACGTCGAGCAGGAACCCCAGCCGGGCGTGGATCTCCTTGATGACCCGCTCGGCGATCTGACGCTCGCGGTCGGTCAGCTCGACCGACCGGAGGAAGTCGTCGCACTCACGCATCGGGAGCCTGCACACGTCCGCTATCGAGCGCCCACCGACGAGCACCGACAGCGACTCCGGCTTGAGGCGGGCGCCGCCGCAGGCCGGGCACGGCACCTCGCGCATGTAGCCCTCGTAGCGCTCACGGCTCCAGTCGGAGTCGGTCTCGGTGTGGCGCCGCTGCACGAACGGGATCGCGCCCTCGAACCCGGTGTGGTAGCTGCGCATCCGGCCGTACCGGTTCCGGTACTTGACGTGCACCTGGTAGTCCAGGCCGTGCAGCACCGCCTCCCGGGCCCGTTCGGGCAGCTTGCGCCACGGGGTGTCCATGCGAACGCTCATGTCCTCGGCCAGCGCCTCGAGGAGTCGTTGGAAGTACTCGCTGGACGTCGTGCCGGACGCCCACGGTGCGACGGCGCCCTCACCGAGCGACTTCTCGTCGTCGGGCACGATCAGCTCGGGGTCGACCTCGAGCCGGGTGCCGATGCCGGTGCACTCCGGGCACGCGCCGTAGGGCGAGTTGAACGAGAAGGACCGCGGCTCCAGCTCGTCCATTCCGAGCGGGTGATCGTTGGGGCAGGCCAGCTTCTCGGAGAACCGCCGCTCGCGCTTCTTGTCCTTCTCGGGCAGGTCGACCAGGTCGAGGATGACCACGCCGCCGGCCAGGCCCAGCGCGGTCTCGACCGAGTCGGTGAGGCGGCGCTTGGCCGACGGCTTGACGCTGAGGCGGTCGACGACGATGTCGATGGAGTGCTTGTACTTCTTGTCGAGCTTCGGCGGCTCCGCCAGCGACACGGTCGCGCCGTCGACCCGGGCGCGGCTGTAGCCCTTGGTCTGCAGCTCGCGGAACAGCTCGGCGTACTCCCCCTTGCGTCCGCGCACCACCGGGGCCAGCACCTGGAACCGGGTGCCCTCCTCCATCTCGAGCACCCGGTCGACGATCTGCTGCGGGGTCTGCCGGCTGACCGGCTCCCCGCACGCCGGGCAGTGCGGCCGGCCGGCCCGGGCGAACAGCAGGCGCAGGTAGTCGTAGACCTCGGTGATCGTGCCGACCGTCGAGCGCGGGTTGCGGCTGGTCGACTTCTGGTCGATGGAGACCGCCGGAGACAGGCCCTCGATGAAGTCGACGTCGGGCTTGTCCATCTGGCCGAGGAACTGGCGCGCGTAGGCCGACAGCGACTCGACGTAGCGCCGCTGGCCCTCAGCAAAGATCGTGTCGAACGCCAGGCTGGACTTGCCCGACCCGGACAGGCCGGTGAACACGATGAGCGCGTCTCGGGGCAGGTCGAGCGAGACGTCCTTGAGGTTGTGCTCGCGCGCGCCTCGGACGATCAGCTGATCCACGAAAATCCTTCACAGGCCGTACGACGGTGTCGGCGCCAATGCTAGGTGCCCCGTCGGACAACCCCGCCCCGGACGGGCCGAGGGGCCCTCGCCTCCCGGCGAGGGCCCCTCGGTGGTCGACTGGCAGTGACCAGAACGCTGGTTACCACACGAAGGTCTGGTCTCCGTCCTCCATGGTCTGCGCAGGCGTGACCAATGACATCGTGCCGTCGTCGGCGATGGTGAACTCGACGACCTTCCAGATGTCCTGGTCGTCGGACGGGTCCCCAACAGCCGACTGGGCGAACGACCCCCGCTGCGTGCTGAGGTCGAACAGGTTGATCGTCGCGCCGCTGCCATCGAACGTCGAACGGCTGAAGTTGTGCACCCAGACCCGGTACACACCGGCGACGTAGTTGCCCTCGCTGTTGCTGATGGTGATGGTCTGCGTCTCCGGCCCGTTGCCGGTGACGTCGTCCACGTCGAGCTCGCAGTAGGGGTCGTTGGTCCCATCTCTTTCGGCGGCATGCGCGTAATAGACGTGGAACCGCGAGCTGGAGCCTCCGTAGACGGGCCCCGACACGTGCAGGTCTAGGTCACTTGGTGAGCTTCCCCAGCTCAGGACCGCCCGGATCGCACCGCTGCTGGCAGGTGCCAGCCCGAAGTTGAGGACGACGGTGCCGCTCGGTGGAACGGTCGTGTTCTGGGTCGACGAGATGAAGCCGGTGGCCGACGCCGTCACGTTGTGGTTGCCGGCAGGCACACCCGTGATGGTGTAGTTGCCGCCAGCGTCCGTGGTCGCGCTCTGCCCCGAGTCCACCGTGACCGTCGCCCCCTGGATCGGGTTCGCGTTGGTGGCGTTGGTGACCTGCCCGGTGATGGTGCCCGTCTCGCGCGGCGGCGCGGGTGAGCCCTGGGCGGCGGCGCCGGGCATGCCGAGCGTCTGCACCGCGGGTACGGCCCACGCAGCGGCGATGCCGACGGCCCCTGCCTTCTTCAGGACCGCCCGCCGGTCCGGGTTGCCGCCGTCCTGTGCCTCGCCCGGGACCGGGTTCGAGGTCGAGTCTGTCCCCGTCATGAAGAGCCCCCCTGTGATCAGTTGGCCTCGACCGTAGTGATCATGGGGCCTGGGCGTCCCTACGCATTTCGACGGAGCTTTCCTCATCAGGGGGCCCGATTGATGCCGTTAGGGTCTGATCCCATGGAGTCACGGGAGCAGCCGGACCTTGCCGCGTTGGAGACCGCGCTGGACGAGATGGCCCAGTCGACCGACCGCCTGCTGCTCGCCGTCGACGCGATCACCGAGCCGGACCTGCGCGGCCCCTCGCTGCTGCCGGGCTGGACCCGGGCCCACGTGCTCACCCACATCGCCCGCAACGCCGACGGCCTCACGAACCTGGTCCACGCTGCGCGCACCGGGGAGGACCGCCCCATGTACGCCGGCGGCCGCGAGGGCCGCGACGCCGAGATCGAGGCTGGCGCGTCGCGCCACGTCGGGGACGTGCGCCTCGACCTGGGCGAGTCCGCTGACCGGCTGATGGAGGCGTTCGCCGACTTCCCCGCCGAGGGTCTTTCCCGAGAGGTGTCGATGACGTCGGGCGCTACGGCGTACGGCTGGGAGATCCCCCTCCTGCGCGTCCGCGAGATCGAGATCCACCACGTGGACCTGGATCTCGGCTACACCCCCGCGAGCTGGTCCCCGGAGTTCGCCGCCCGCACGCTCGACCAGCTGTCGCCGCTGTTCCGCGAGGCCCGGGACTGCCCGGTCGGGGTGCTCGCCGCGACCGATGCCGAGCGCTCGTGGGAGGTCGCTGCGGAGGGGCCGACGCTCTCCGGCCCGCGGACGGCCCTGATGGCCTGGCTGACGGGGCGTACGTCTGGTGAGGGGCTCGAGCTCAGCCCTGCCGGGGAGGTCCCTCGCGCGCCGCGGTGGGTCTGATCTCGGCCGTCGAGTGGCCTGTCAGCAGCCAACGCATCCAGAACCAGCGGATCGTCCGGTCGAAGGCGTGGGCGCGCCGGGACTGTTCGGACATCAGCCGGAAGTAGTGCTCTCCCCCCGAGGGCATGGCCGGACGTTAGCCTCGATGATCAGTCTTGGCGGGAGAGCGCACGAAGATCGTCCGAACGGATGACGGGTCGGAGGCGTCCGATGAGCACCTACACCGGAGACGTGGCGCGCGGCGGTACGGCCGACGTACGCGAGCTGACCGGGCTGACCGTCACCAAGGTGTCGGT